>JAUMVL010000177.1 GCA_030530185.1 Clostridia bacterium
CGTTATGCACTTCTTCAGCCTGGGGCTTCTGTCCTCTCGGCTTCATTGTCGGGAATTATGAGGCATATTTGAGCGAAAGTCTATAAATCCCTATTATTCTCGGTAAAATGGCTTCTTGATTTTGCTTCCTGCTTTCAAAAAAACTCTAAATTCCTATAAATCCCTATGGGATTTTGGCATACGATTTGGCATACGGTGGTATATTCCCGTTTTTGTCTGTTTCCTTCGGGTTTGTACTCTCCTGTGCCTCTGGAAACTATAGCGGATCGCGGTTTCTGCCGTTACATCACTTCATTGTTTTTGGATGTTGACGGTCTAAAAAACAGTCGAGGGATGTGGAACCCGTGGGATTTGCACCTTTTGATCCTTTTCCGGTGATGCCCCCTATATCCCGTGCGTATTTTTCGGTATCTTGTGGCTTATATACAGGCGTTCTCTGAACCGCCTTTCACGGAATCCAGATTCTGCTATATGCTCTGTATACGAAAACAGGGCGCTCTTCGCGCCCCGTTTCTGAAAGGCAAGCACCGGGATTTGAATCCGAACCTTGTCTTACTCTGTGCTCCCAAGCTTACACCATCACTTGCTTCTCAAACTGATTTTCCCTTTCACATGATTTGCTAATATTCTCCCTTGTCAGTCTTATTTATATGCTTTTCGTGCGCTCCCGGCCATCCCCGGCGTCGGTATCATGGCGAACGAACTTGAAATCACAGTAATCGCCGCCCTGGCAAAGCGTCTTGGTGCGGATAAAATCGGTGTAGTGCAGCTCTCCGTATCCGCAAGATGGCGCTGGACGGGTATATCATTAAACTGGATACTCCGCGGCAGGGATGATCTTCGCCTTCGCAGGTTGTTCCCAACTCTGCATAAACAGCACGCATATACGGCATCGGTTGCCCCCTGCGCGGACAATCGGAATGAATCAGGAATCCCAAAGTGAAAAAGCTACCGATTGTCTCGGCAGCTTTGCGGTATGAGGATATGCGGTCAAGGGGAAAGTTCACAGAGGATGCGGCTGAAGACGGATTCTGCACGATTTTCGATTCGCGTATTTCCTCCCATAGAATGACCGCACAAGATACATACCCGAAGCACAGCTGCTTCGGGTATGCCAGGGGAGGAATGAAGAAGAGAGGACTCAGAGCAAGCGTACCTTGCCCTTGAACCGTTCGATGAAGCGATTGTTCCATTCGTCGCCGCCGGGGCAATTGCCGCTCTTCCAAAGAGGGATCTCAATGCCGCGTTCGCCGAGAATCTGCGCTGCCGTCATAATCAGGCAGTTCAGCGTATAAGCGTTGCAAAGCGTGGAGATGGCGCCCATCTTCTGCGGCACGCCGGGCAGTTCGATCACGGCGTCGCCGACCGGTACTTTGGTGTCAATGTAATAGTCCGTGGTTTGATACAGGTTCTTTTTGGACGGATGGCGCGCGGGATGATCGGCCGGAATGCTGTCGGCATGGCCGGTAGAAGTAACCGCAATTGTCGTTGCGCCGCGCTCTTTGGCGGTCAGCGCCGCATCGAGGCACGCGGAATTGATGCCGTAAGCGTTAGCGATGATCAGAAGATCGCCCTCACCGATGCGGTTGTCCTCGATGACGACTTTGCCGTAGCCCGGGGTGCGCTCGATCGCCATCGAACGCAGCGCGCCGCTGGACAGCATTGTGCCTTCGTCCAAGATCGCGCTGATGTGCATCAGGCCGCCTGCACGGAAGAAGATTTCCATCGCGTTCATGTTGGAATGGCCGCCGGGTCCCCAGATGTAGACCAGTTTGTCTTTGGCGATGTGATCGGCAATCACTTCGGCGACTTGGTTAATGCGCTCCCGCTCCTCGGTTTTGATGCGGGAAAGGTAGTCCACAGCGATGTCAAAATACTCCTGCATGATGTCTTTTCGTTCCATAGGATACCTCCATGTGATTTTAGTTGGATGCGGTGTGTTCCGCATGCACGGAGCAGCCGCGATAGAAGACTTCTTTCAGATTCAGATCGTCGTCGAACAGCACAACGTCAGCGTCCCATCCTTCTTTCAGATGCCCTTTGTGATCATCGATCCGCATGATCTTGGCCGGATTGGCGGTCAGCATTCGCATGCATTCGGTCAGTGGCAATCCTGCTTTTTGATGCGACGCGCGCAAAAGCTCAATGCCCAACGCAATGCTGCCATGGAAGGCGCTGCGGTCGAGGAACTTCACGACGCCGTCCTCCACAATGCCCTTCATGTTCCGATCGCGCGAACCGACGTCCACATACTCGCCTTCCTTTGCGGTGCCCGCTACGCGCACACTGTCGGATACCAAATGCATACGCTTTGGCCCGATATGGCGGTACAGGTATTGCATCAGCTGCGGCGGAATATGGCAGCCGTCGCCGATGACTTCAATCCAAAGATCATCAAAATCATAACCGGCTTCGATGGCGCCCATCGTGCGGAATCCGTTGATGCGCACAACCGAGTTCATGTCGGAATAGAAATGCGTCAGGTGCCGGAATCCGTGCGCCATCGCCGTTTTGACCTCGTCATATGTCGCGTCGCTGTGCGCCACGGAACAAACGATTCCGTGTGCCGTGCAGTAATCGCCGAACACGAGCGCCCCGGGCAGTTCCGGCGCACTCGACCAACGCTTGATCCACCCGTCGGCATACGCCACGAGCGGAACATATTCCGCAGGGTCGGGGTTGCGGATATATCGCAGGTACATACCGCCGTTGCGCGCTTCGGAAATATACTGCCCCTCAATGTGAATGCCCGGAACATTCTGCCGCGCCGCCCGCTGTGCGGAAACCGTGCGGCAGGCGTCGATGACGCGGCGGATGGATTCATCCGAATCGGTAGAGGTCGTTGGGTAAAACGTTGTGACGCCGTGCTGCAGATGGTATTCGCAGACCGTGTCCATTGCCTCCGGCGTGCAGTCCATCACATCAGCGCCGTTTGCGCCGTGTGCATGCTGCTCGATCAGTCCCGGTGCGGCATACAGCCCGTTGCATTCGCGCACTTCGGCGTTTTCCGCCGCGGCGTCGGGCGGGAGAATGGCTTGCAGGACGCCATCGTCCATCAGCAGGGAAGCGGGGGAGACGTCGCCGCCTTCGATCATGCGGACGTTTCGGAGCAGAATCATCCGATCACTTCCTTTCCCGCGTAGAGCACGCCGGTCACGTCGATATTGTCATCAAACAGCATCAGATCGGCGTCGAAGCCGGGACGGATGTGACCCTTCCGGTCGTCGATCCCGAGAATCTTTGCCGGGTTTTCCGTCATCATGCGAATCGCCTCGGGCAGCGGAATGCCGACCTTTTTCGCTGCGACGCGCACCAGATCGTTGCCGAGCGCAATGCTGCCGTAGAACGCAGAGCGGTCGGGGAACTTGGCCACACCGTCCTCGATGATGCCGCGTACGCCGCTTTCCAGACTGCCCACAATGACGTTTTCTGTTTCGTTCGTACCCGCGGGGCGGATCGAATCGGAGCAAAGCTGCAGTCGTTCCGGTCCGATCAGTTTATAAATCATACGGAACAGATCCGGCGGCAGATGGCAGCCATCCGTGATGACTTCGACCCAGAGATCGTCCATCGCATACGCGCATTCCAGTACGCCGAGAACTCGGAAGCCGCTTTCGCGCGTGATCGTGGACATATCGGAATACAGATGCGTGATGTGCCGGAAGCCGTGTTTCTTGGCCGCCCGCACTTCGCGGATCGTCGCATCGGTATGACCGATCGACGGCAGAATGCCGTGCTTGGTGCAATAGTCGCCGAACTGCGCGATGCCGGGCAGTTCCGGCGCTGCCGTCCACCGCGCGATACAGCCCGGTGCATAGGAAATCAGTTCTTCATACAGTGCCGGATCGGGCACAGAGATATAGCGCAGATCCATGCCGCCTGCGCGCTGTACGGGAAAAAACGGTCCCTCAAAGTGCATACCGTACAGGCATTGCCGATCCTTGCGCGCTTCCTTGGCGGTGCGGAATGCATCGAGCGTACGCAGATATTCCGCTTTGCTGGCGGCAACGGTC
>JAUMVL010000178.1 GCA_030530185.1 Clostridia bacterium
ATTGCTTTTCCGGTACGGGATCGGTCAGCAGCAGCGACGGTGCGATTTTCAGCGCTGCGGCAACATCAAACAGGGTATCCACATCGATGGAGATTGCACCCTGCTCATATTTTCCGACGGTTGCTTTGCTTTTGTGAATGCGGTCGGCAAGCTCGTCAAGCGTCATGCGGTTTGCCCTGCGATAGATGCGAATGTTGTTTCCGATGCGACGGCTGATGGTACTCATAAAAATACGCCTTTCCGTAAAAAATCGGGTTTCTTTGCTCCAAACCATATTATAACCGATAAAAATAGTATTGTAAAGAGACTTTTTTGCGTAAATTTTACTTTGCGTCGATTGGACCGTTTTTGCTTGCAAGCGAAAAACCGATTATACTGAATACAACAAAAATAGGGGGAAACCTGCTATGAAACAGAAACTTTCCTTCGGTAAAATCATGGTTCTCGGCTTTGCATTGTTTGCCATGTTCTTCGGCGCGGGGAATCTGATCCTTCCCCCTGCGCTCGGAACCGTCTCCGGCAGCAACTGGTTCTCCGGCTTTTTAATGTATATTCTCGTGGATGCGGGCTTATCCGTGATCGCGCTGCTCGCCTATTTCAAAACGCCCAATGGGTTTCTATCAAATATTTCTCGGCAGCTGACGCCGCTTACTGCGGCGGTGCTGCTCTTTTTGAACACCCTGTTTTTGGGACCGTTGATTGCAATCCCGCGCACGGCGGCGACGACGTTCGATATCGGCGTTCGGCCGCTGCTTGGAACCCTCGCTGCTCCGTGGATGTCCTGGGTGTTCGGCGCAATCTATTTCGGTATTGTCGCGGTGCTGTGCTTAAAGCCCGGCAAGGTCGTTGATATCATCGGCAAGCTGCTTGCTCCCGCTATGCTCGTCGCGCTGCTCGTGCTGATCGGCGTCGGAATCTTTACCCCGCTTGGAGAGATCGTTCCAGCAGCATCCCTGTCCGAGGCGCTTTCCGACGGACTGCGCTCTGGGTATCAAACGATGGATATGCTCGGCGCGGTGCTGCTTGCTTCGGTTGCGGTGCTGGCTGTCAAACAATCCGGCGCGACAGAAACGAAGGATAAGTTAAAGATGGTCGGGCTTTCGGGCATCGTTGCCGCTGGCGGACTGTTCGTCGTTTACGGCGGACTTGCGTATGTTGGGGCGACGGTATCGGGGATTCCGGAGCTGGTTACGCTTGCCAAAACCGATCGCCCCGCGCTGCTTGTGGAGCTGACGGATCGGCTGATCGGTCGGTTCGGCGGGCTGCTGCTGGGGCTGATCGTTGCAGCGGCGTGTTTGACAACGGCGATCGGACTCGTTTCGTCGTGTGCCGAGACGTTTGTCGATATCACAAAAGGCAAGCTGCCGTATCGGCCGACGATGCTTGCAATCATCGGCATCAGCTATCTGCTGTCGAATCTCGGTACGGAAATGATTCTGAACATTGCGGCGCCAGTGCTGAACGTACTGTTCCCAATGATGATTATGCTCGTGCTGCTGTCGTTCTTCCCGCGGCGTATCCGCGAGCATACGTGTGCGGCGCCGCTCGGCGCAGGCCTTGCTCTGATTGTGACGATCGCTACCGAGGCCGATTCGCTGATTCCGGGATGCCACCTCGGTACTTGCCATCTGCCGCTTGCGGCATACGGACTCGGCTGGCTGCTGCCGTCGCTCGGTGCGGCACTCATCGGCGGCGTGATCGGCGCGTTCTTCCCGCGCAAAGCAAAATTGCTCAAATTGGAAAAGACAGAACGAAAGGCGAAGCAAAAGAAGCAAAAGTCTGCCGATTCCGGCATCAAAAGAATGGAAATTCAGAATCCCGCGTGATATACTGTAAGCAACGAACAAACAGGAGGACAATCGATGATTCCGCAAATGATGGATGCACTCGTGAAGTCGACAGCAGCGCCTGGCCTGACGCTGACCCGTGTTCCCGTTCCCGAAGTCGGGATCGGTGAGGTCCTGATTAAGATCCATAAAACCGCGATCTGCGGCACGGATGTCCATATCTACAACTGGGATCCGTGGGCGGAAACGCACATTCACCCGCCGATGACGATCGGCCATGAGTATGTCGGCGAAATTGCCGCACTCGGACCGGGCGTAGAGGGGTACCATGTCGGACAGATCGTGTCCGGCGAAGGGCACATCGTCTGCGGCCGGTGCCGCAACTGTCGAGCAGGAAATGGACAATGGTGCAAGCACACACGGGGCGTCGGCGTTGATCGTGACGGCGCGTTTGCGGAGTATCTGTGCATTCCTGCGACGAATGTGATCGTGATTCCGGAGGGGATCGACGAGGATGTCGTATCGTTCTTCGACGCATACGGAAACGCGTTCCACACGGCAACGATGTTCGATGTGATCGGCGAGGATGTGCTGATCACCGGCGCGGGGCCGATCGGCGTTATGGCGGCTGGCATCTGTGCGCACAACGGCGCAAAGCATGTGGTGATTACCGATGTCAACGACTATCGCTTGAATCTTGCCAAAAAGATGGGCGCAACGGCGACCGTCAACCTGAAATACCAGGATCTGGACGAGACGATGAAGGAACAGCATATCATCGAAGGCTTCGACGTTGCCTGCGAGATGAGCGGCAGCGGCGCTGCGCTCAATCAGCTTTTAAAGCACATGCGAAACGGCGGCAAAGTATCCTTGCTCGGCATCTCCGGCCCCGGTACGGTCATCGACTGGAATGACGTCATTTTCAAAGGGCTCACGCTGCAAGGCATTTACGGCCGGAAGATGTATGAAACGTGGTATAAGATGATTTCCATGGTCGAAGCAGGCTTCGATTTGCATCCGGTCATTACGCATCGCTTCCCGTATACGGAATTTGAACAGGGCTTTGCCGCAATGAACTCCGGCAAGTCCGGCAAGGTCATCCTGTCCTGGCAGTAAAGGAGGTTCCCATGAAACAGGCATACGAAATTTATCGCAGCCAGCTCGACGCAATTCGCGAGGCCGGCACCTACAAGGAAGAGCGCATCATTACGACGCCGCAGTATTCTCGCATCGACACAACCAAGGCAAAGGGCGTCGTCAACATGTGCGCCAACAACTATCTCGGCCTGTCGGCCAATCCCGAACTGATTGCGGCAGCGAAGGCATCGTATGATGAATGGGGCTTCGGCCTGTCGTCCGTTCGCTTCATCTGCGGCACGCAGGGCATTCACAAAACGCTTGAGGCGCGCATTGCACGCTTCGTCGGCACCGAGGATGCGATTCTGTATTCCTCCTGCTTCGATGCAAACGGCGGTTTGTTTGAAACGCTGCTCGGGCCCGAGGACGCCGTGATCTCCGACGAACTGAACCATGCGTCGATCATCGACGGCATTCGGCTTTGCAAGGCAAAGCGTCTGCGCTATCGCAACAACGACATGACGGACCTGCGCGCCAAGCTCGAGGAGGCCAAGGGCTGCCGCATCAAGTTGATCGCAACCGACGGTGTGTTCTCGATGGATGGCTACATTGCCAATCTTCGCGCCATCTGTGACCTTGCCGAGGAATACGATGCACTCGTGATGGTCGATGATTCGCATGCGGTCGGTTTCATGGGCGCGCATGGAAGAGGAACGGCCGAGTATTGCGGCGTGATGGGCCGGGTGGATATCATCACCGGGACGTTCGGCAAGGCAATGGGCGGTGCATCCGGCGGCTATACTGCGGCGCGCAAGGAGATCGTGGACCTGCTGCGGCAGCGCTCCCGCCCGTACCTGTTTTCAAATGCACTTGCGCCGGCGATCTGTGCCGCGAGCATTAAGACGATTGATTTGCTCGAAGCCTCGACGGAGCTTCGCGACCGTGTCCATGCAAACGCAAACTACTTCCGTAAGGAGCTGAGCAAACTCGGATTTGACCTGCTCCCGGGCGAGCATCCGATCGTCCCGATCATGCTGTATGACGCCAAAGTTGCGCAGGAGTTTGCAAATCGGATGCTCGAGAAAGGCGTGTATGTGACCGGCTTCAGTTATCCGGTCGTGCCGATGGGCAAGGCGCGCA
>JAUMVL010000179.1 GCA_030530185.1 Clostridia bacterium
CAACCTTCCGTTGGTCTATGCGATCGCAAAGCGGTTCTATCATCGCGGCGTCGATCCGGATGATCTGCATCAGCTCGGCGCGATCGGCCTTTTGAAAGCAATCCGCCGGTTCGATCCGAACTTTGGCGTCTGTTTTTCCACCTATGCCGTTCCGATGATTGCGGGTGAAATCAAGCGTTTCCTGCGCGAGGACGGAATCATTCATTTCTCCCGATCGATCAAGGAACTTGCGGCTGCAATGCAGCGACTTTTGCAGGAACGGCCTGACCTGACGATCCGAGCGCTGTCCGAGCAGCTTGGCGTAGACGAGGCCGATCTTGCGGCCGCTGCGGCGAGTGGAACGTATCCTCGATCGCTGGACGAGCCCGATCCGATTACCGGAGAGCCGTTCGGCGTATCGCTTCCGGCGCAAAGTCAGGAGCATACAGCGGACAATCGCCTGTTCCTGTCCGATCTGATGGATCGGCTGAATACACGCGAAAAGGAACTCATGGAATTGCGCTATCGCCGTGAATGGACGCAGAGCGAAGTCGGAAAGCGGCTCGGCATCTCACAGGTGCAGGTAAGCCGACTCGAAAAGAAGATTCTGACCAAGCTTCGCGAAGCAGCTTCGGAATAGCAAAACGGCGGGATTTCTCCCGCCGTTTCGCGTTTGAGCGTTATTGTACGTTCTGTAACATCGAAGTTGCAAGGTCCTGGTACGAGATGCCGTAGATTGCTCCAAACAGCATCAGCAGCCCGAACAGGATCAGGCCAAACAAGGCGCTGCACCAGAACGAGCGCGCATAGTTGCGACGGTTGATGTTGCTTTTGGAAAACGTGTAGACAATCAAAAACACGAATCCCACCACCGGAATCGAAAACAGAATGTTCAGTCCAAAGTATGCCCATGGCGATAGCGGGCGATATTGTTCGGTATAGTTGCGTTCCATGCTTATGATTCCTCCTTTGTGCCTGTTTCGGTATCTTTAAGCGGCTTGCCGTGAATCAGATGGAGCTTCGGCTCCTCTCCCTTGATCAGCCGCTTGATGTTGGGAATATGGCGGAAAATCAGCAGTGACGCGGCCGGAACGGCGAACCAGAAATAATAGGCATCAGTCCACCCGAGCAGCACGCATAAACCGGTGAGCAAAACGAACAGGACAGCCGTTCCCATCGAAACAAGAGACACGCGCCGTGTCCACAGGAAGATCAGCACGATCGCAACGGTCGAAACAAGCGCCGCCTGCCAGCAAAAGCAGTACATCAGCGCAAAGCAACTTGCCGCGCCTTTGCCGCCCTTAAAGTGGTAGAGCACGGGATAACAGTGCCCGATCACGGAGGCTAAAAGTGCAATGCAACCGCCGTAGCCCGCCGCCAATGCCGGATCATCCACATTGAGACCAAGCAGGCGGCCGAGCAGCCGCCCAATCAGAAACGCGATTGCAGCCTTGCCCGCGTCGCCCGCGAGCGTCATGAAGCCGAACTTTTTGCCATATACGCGGATCATGTTGGTCGAGCCCGCATTGCCGCTGCCGTATTTGCGCACATCGTCGCCGAACACCAGACGGCTGATAATCAGCGCGGTCTGGATGTTGCCGAAGAAATAGCCGAGCACGACGAGCAGAACAATCACAAGCACATTCCACGATTGAACCACCATAGCTTACGCCTCCTCCTTGGAACGGTTCCTGAAATACAGACGAATCGGCGTTCCCTCGAAGCCGAAGGTCTTGCGGAAGTAGTTTTCCAAATAGCGCTCGTAGGAAAAATGCACAAGCGCCGCATCATTGACAAAGATCACGAACGTCGGCGGCTGGATAGAGACCTGTGTTGCATAGTAGATCTTCAACCGTCTGCCGTTCTGTGACGGCGGTTCATTCATCGAAACTGCCTCGTTGACAACGTCGTTGAGCGTCCCTGTCGGAATGCGTCGAATGCTCTGCGCGTATACATCGTTCACCATCGACAACACCTTTTGCACGCGCTGCCCGGTATGCGCGGAAATGAACAGGTACGAAACGTAGGGCATGAAATTCAGTTCGGTATTCATGTCCTTTTTGAACGTTTCGATCGTATAGGTATACTTATCAATAAGATCACACTTGTTGACCAGGATCACGCTCGGCTTGCCCTCCTCGTGGACATAACCCGCAATCTTGACATCCTGTTCAGACAGCCCCTCCGTCGCGTCGCAGACAAACAGCACCACGTCGGCCCTGCGCACGGCAGCAAGCGAGCGGATCACGCTGTACCGCTCGATCGATGCGTCCTCAATCGCGCGCTTGCGGCGGATGCCCGCCGTATCGACCAGTACATAGCGTTGTCCATCCCGTTCAAACGGCGTGTCGATCGCATCGCGCGTTGTGCCCGGTATATCCGAAACGATCACGCGCTGTTCTCCTAAGATTGCGTTGACAAGCGTGGATTTACCGACATTCGGTCTGCCGCAGACCGCGATGTTGATAACGGATTCATCCTCCTCCGCTTCGACTGCGGAAAAGTCCGCGCAAACGGCATCGAGCAGGTCGCCGATCCCGATGCCCTGCCCTGCCGATACCACGATCGGCTCGCCGAGGCCGAGCGAATAAAACTCAAAGATCGCATCGTTGAATTTCGGAGCATCCAGCTTATTGACGCCGAGCACAACCGGCTTATTCGACTTTCGCAGCATAGCGGCGACTTCCTCATCCGCAGCGGTCATGCCGTCTCTGCCGTCGACCAGGAAAATAATAACGTCGCATGTTTCGATTGCGATCTCCGCCTGACGGCGCATCTGCACGGCAATCTTATCCTCGCTGGCAGGCTCAATGCCGCCGGTATCGATCAGCGTGAATGAATGGGACAGCCATTCCGCGTCGCCATAGATGCGATCGCGGGTCACCCCCGGGGTGTCCTCGACAATCGCGAGTTTGCGTCCGATCAGGCGGTTGAACAGTGTCGATTTGCCGACGTTCGGCCGTCCTACGATAGCTACCAAAGGCTTACTCATCTTTCACCTCAAATAATTTTGCAATCAGATCGGCACCATCCCCAAAGGGACGCACCGACACGGACAGTTTGGTTTCAAGTTCCCGCACAGTCATTCCGTCCAGGAACACATCCTCCTGTTCCCGCAGCATATTATGCGGAATCAGCAGCGTTTTGCACAAGGGTTTGTCGCCCAGTTCCGCCACAATATCCTGACCGGTCACAAGCCCCGCAACATGCACGTTACCGCCGAAATACCGATTCGGAATTGCGTGAATATCCAGTCGAATGTTGTAAGGCTCCAGCACCCGATACAAGTCTACGAAAAACGGATTGGCCGCCGTTCCTCCCGCCATGGAAAAAGAACGCGGCTTTGGCAACGGTTTTTGATCGGCAAGCGCCGCCGTAAAATCCATTGCAAACAAGCGCAAAAGCCCGACGCCGTTTTCGATCTGCCCGAAGTCCTCGTAATACGCCTCCTCGGGAATCGGCAGATTGGCGTTCAGGTACCATTCATCGGACAAAAACACCAGCCGTGTCCCAAGTCGCTCCAAAAACCGCTTCTGGAATCGCTCGACCTGCCGGATCACCAAAAGGCTTCCAAGCTGGTCAAATGTATCGAGGTGCTCGAGCTTTTCACGGAAACGCGTAATGCCGACCGGAACGATCGCCACCGAAGCGCACGCCGGTGCAAGTTCTCCGAGCACAGTCAATGTTTCCTCGAGCACATCGCCGTCGTTGATGCCCGGACAGAGCACAATCTGTGCATGGAAACGCAGTCCGGCCGCTTTCAAGGCCTCCAACCGCTCGCGAATGCGCCCCGCCGTGGGATTTTTCATGATCCGCGTACGCACCTTCGGGTCGATCGCATGGACGGAGACGTACAACGGGCTGACGCCGCGTCGAAGGATCCGATCGAATTCCTCGTCATCCACGTTCGTCAGCGTGACATAGTTGCCCATGATGAACGACATGCGCCAATCGTCATCCTTGACCTGCAGGCTCGAGCGAACGCCGCGCGGCATCTGGTCGATGAAGCAGAACATGCAAT
>JAUMVL010000180.1 GCA_030530185.1 Clostridia bacterium
TGAGGGCTATGCCCGAATATGAAATACCACCGGCTATGCCGGTGGATCATTATTCGTTCATTTGTGTTTAGGAGACTTGACAAGCTGCTCGGTTTCGGACTAAAATAAACTGATCTTTTACGGGGAGGACTCGGCTACGGCAAATCTGGCGACGGCGGTCACCACATTGGTGGAATCCAAAAAATACGCAACGCTGCGAGACATCTTAAGCACGATGAACGCAGCGGATATTGCGGTGCTGTTCGACGATCTCGAACAGCCGATGATTCCGCTCCTGTTCCGTCTTTTGCCAAAGGAGCTTGCCGCAGACACGTTCGTTGAAATGGAGAGCGATCAGCAGCAGCTGCTGATCAAAGGCTTTTCCGACAGCGAGCTCAAGGAGGTCGTTGACGAGCTGTACATCGACGATGCCGTCGATATCGTCGAAGAAATGCCTGCAAACGTCGTCAAACGGATTCTGATGCAGGCGGACCCGGATACGCGCAAGATGATCAATGAGCTTTTGCAGTACCCGGACGATTCCGCAGGCAGCATCATGACGACCGAGTTTGTCGAGCTTCGCCCGCATTTAACCGTCGAGGATGCGATCAAGGCGATCCGACGGACCGGCGTCGATAAGGAGACGATCAACGTTTGCTATGTAACGCGTGCCGACCGTACATTGTATGGATTCATTACGATTCGTCGCCTGATCCTTGCACAGCCGGACGTATTGATCGGCGATTTGGCCGATACAAACGTGTTGTACTGCTCGACGATGGACGATCAAGAGACCGTCGCGAAGATGCTTCAAAAGTACGACCTGATTGCGCTGCCGGTCGTGGACGGAGAAAAGCGCCTTGTCGGTATCGTTACGATCGACGACGCAATCGACGTTTTGCAGGACGAGGTGACGGAGGATATCGAAAAGATGGCCGCTATGACTCCGTCCGATAAACCGTACTTAAAGACGAGCAACTTTTCCTTGTTCCTGCACCGTATCCCGTGGCTCGGAGCGCTGATGCTGGCGGCGACCTTTACGGAGTTGATTATCAATTACTACACGCAGCGGCTTGAAATGTTTGGGGAGATCACGGGGGCGATGCTGCTTGCCTGCATCCCAATGCTGATGGGCACGGGAGGCAATTCCGGCAGTCAGACCTCGGTTACGGTGATTCGCGGATTGAGCCTCGGAGAGATTGAGTTTTCCGATACCCTGCGCGTGATCTGGAAGGAATTCCGCGTGTCGCTGTTGTGCGGCGCGGCGCTTGCGGTTGTCAATTTCGGCAAGATGCTGCTGATGAACGTACTCGTGTATCATTATACGGGAGCGGGGTATCATGCATACATGCTTGCTTCGATTTCAATCTGCCTTGCGATTCTTTCGACGGTATTTGTCGCAAAGCTGATCGGCTGCACGCTGCCGATTGCGGCCAAAAAGATCGGGTTCGATCCGGCGGTTATGGCAGGCCCGTTTATTACGACGATTGTCGACGTCACAACGCTGCTGCTGCTGTTCGGCATCGCACAGTTGGTTCTGGTATTTGCCGCATAACTACTGAATCGCATATAAAAACGACAGGCAGTTTCGCCTGTCGTTTTTGCCTTAACGAAAGCTTTTTACCCAGTTTAACAGCGAGTTCGGATAAACGTTCTCTTGTACTTCGCGGCGCATCCGATCGGTGATCGGACCGTTTTTGCCGAGTTTTTCCAAAATGGCAGCCTGCAGTTCCGAAACGGTCATTTGCTCGTACGGCTTATCCGGCACAGGCGGAAGCGCAGAGCTTGCGGCGGGCGCTGGATGTTGCTCAATTTTGGGCATGCGGATCGGTTGATACGATTCGGTCGAGCGACTCTGGGGAACCAGCACCTCTGCGTCGACTGCATCGAGCGAGAGCGAAAGCCGGCCGTTTTCAGATTGGTAATTTGTGCCATGCAGCATGCCGCGATAAGCGCCGTTCGGGCAGGGCAGCGACAGCGTGATGCCGCTTGCATCGTTGTTCACCGCAATGAGCACGTCCCCGCGCGCGAACGCATAGTGCGTCGTCGTCAGTACAAGCTGTCGGAAGTCCCCATAGACGAGTGCCGGTTCAGACCTGCGCAGCGCTGCAAGGGTCATAATTGTGTCAGCATAGTACGGATCGCGGCGGACCATCTCGGAAAGGTGCAAAGCGGGACGGATCGGGTCGTCGCTGCCACGTTCCTTCTTGCCGGGAATACCGTATTCGGATCCGTAGTATACCGAGGGGATTCCGGGCAGTGTAAACAACAGCACATGTACGGGCAGCCATGCATAGGGATTGTTCAATTTTGAGACGATCCGGTCAACGTCGTGGTTATCGACAAAATGATAAAGCCGGCGCGGATCCACGCCGCCGTCCATATGTCGCTTCAGCGTGTGTGCGATCTCAAAATAGTTGCGGTCATTGTGCGCGCTGAACAGCGCTTTGTGCAGCGGATAGTCCGTCACAGAATGGAGCATTTCGCTGCCCGTCCAACGATTATATTCCCCGTGAATGACTTCTCCCATCAGCCAGAAATCGGGCTTTAAGGCATCGGTGAGGGAGCGAAGCTCCCGGAGAAACGTAAAATCAAGCACATCCGCCGCATCGAGCCGCAATCCGTCAATGTCAAATTCGTGCACCCAAAAGCGTACCGAGTCAAGATGATACTGCCTTACGGCAGGGTTTTGCAGATTCAGCTTGGGCAACAGATCATAGCCGCCCCAGGTTTCATAGGAGAAACCGTCGTGATACGAATTGTTGCCCCAAAAGTTGACTCCGCGGTACCAATCCCGATAGGGCGACTGTTCCCGCTTTTCCCGAAGGGCTCGGAATGCAAAGAAATCCCGCCCGGTATGGTTGAATACCGCATCCAAAACGACGCGGATACCGAGCGCATGGCACTGTGCAACAAAAGCTTTCAGCTCTTCGTTCGTGCCGATTCGTCCGTCGACCTTGCGATAGTCGGTCGTTTCATAACCGTGCCCGACGGATTCAAACAGCGGCCCGATATACAGCGCATTGAAGCCGAGATCGTGAACAGCCTGCGTCCATTCCGAAAGGTCGTCGAATCGGTGCGCCTGCTCCGTGTAGGAATTCTGCTTCGACACACCCAAAAGACCCAAAGGATAGATGTGATAGAAGATTGCTTCGTCATACCATGCCATTGCGTTTCCTCCTGCGGCCCAAGGGCCGCCTTGCCGATTATAGCGTTTTTTCGCCGAACGGTCAATGGGGAATCTTTGTGCGATGCAGGGAAACGGGAAATGAAAGAATTCATAGATTGTTCATATGCCGGACGCAATTTGAACGCATCCGTATGATTAAATAAAAACAGCTTAAATGGAGAATGATACGGGTATGACGGATATTCTGATCGAATACAATGCAAACGGGGTGCAAGTATTTGCGGAGGATTGCCCCGGTGCGTTTGCACGCGGAGAGACAGTAGAAAAGGCGATCGAAAAACTGCCGCGTGCGATTGGGGAGTACCGTGCTTGGACGGGGCAGGGCACGGCGGCGCAGACGTCTGAGCTGCATCCGGTATTCCAATATAAAAGCACGGCAGCCGTAGAGGAAGCGGAAACGAATATGCTGTTTCCGTCTGAGCGCGTGCCGATGGACATGGCAGAATATACGCGGAAAAAAGCGCTTGTTTTGCGCTCCGCAAAGGACGTGATGACACTTTTTGCTTCCATTCCGCAGAAGGATCGCGCGCTCGTCAAGTCGCGCAAGTGCTTCTATGGGCGCATTCCGCAAACCTCGCGTGAAATGCTGCACCATATCCATGACGTGCTCCCGTACTATGCGTCTTGCATCGGTATCACATACGAACCGGCAAAGGACCTTGTCGAAGATCGGATGCGTTTTTTTGCTGCGCTTGAATCCATACCGAAGTTTCTCGATGCAACATTGTTTACTGCGCCGGACGGCGAACTCTGGACGCGAAAAAAGGTGCTGCGCCGCATTCTGTGGCATGACCGTATCCATGCACGGGCGATGTACCGCAGGGC
>JAUMVL010000181.1 GCA_030530185.1 Clostridia bacterium
CGTAAAAATCACCGCCGGTCTTGTCCTGATCGCCGATCGCGCAGTACCAATAGGCGATCGCATAGTCCTTTTCGGGACCGTTCAGCGCTTCGATCACCGCGTCCGCATCCGTTGCCGGACCGCTGAACGAGCCGATATAGGCAAAGTACGGCAGGCAGTAGGTCATGATCGAGCTGAAGCTCGTCATGCTGCCGAGAGACAGTCCCGCATAGGCAAAGTGCTGACGCTGCGCGATCACCTCATCCATCGTTTGGGCATAGGTCGAATAGCGCTCCAGCACGGCGGGCAGCAGGTACTCGCTCAGCTCATGACCGAAATTCGCGGCGACATATTTGTTTTCTTCCTTATAGTTGTCGTGATCGTTGTACAGCGATGGTGTAACGACAATGCACGGCTCGGCTTTTCCGGTACCGATCAAATAATCGAGCATCTCCTTGGTGTAATTGCCGGTGGATACGTAGGTCGAGTCCTCCGCGTGGTACGGCTCCTGCGCAAGCCAGTAACCCGCCTGATCGGTTGAGCCGTGCAGCAGGAACAGCACATTATAGGCCTTTGCGGGATCGTAACCGTAGGGCAAATAGACGAACGCTTCCTTGTCGATCATCTTTTCCTCGCCGGTCAGGGATTGGATGTTGTAGGCGAAGGTCTCATAGGTCATGCGTTCGACGGCGCCCTTGTTCTCATGCCCGCCGCTTTTCAGGATGTCCATCAATTCGGCATTGCGCTTGATGCAGTCCCAAAGGAATTCGGTCTTTCTTCCGCAGAGCGTGCAAGTATCGCCCTCATAGTGATGGTCGATTCGCTTATTGCAAGCGAGGCAGCGTGTCGTTTCCGGATCATGCCGCTCGTGTTTGCAGTTGTTGGGATCGACCGGCTCCGGCTCGGTCTTACAGGCAAGAAAGCCCGACAGCAGACAGATCAGACAAAGCGCAATGCAGAGAAACCGTTTCATTCCAAACCTCCTGTTCATGCATCCGTCGCAGGACACGGACGCTTATGTTATAATTTTACATATATTTTGCGAAGAAGCAACCTAAACAGCACAAGTTTGCTTTTCGACAGCACAGTCTGCGCAAGATCAATTTCTTTAAGAGGTAACATTTGTATCTGCACCGGCATCCAACAATACTTTTGTCGCTTCAACCATAGCGTCAACATTATCTCTTGAACTGTGGGTAATAAGCCACAATGCGGTTTGGAAGCAAATATCAACGCACTGACGAATGAGATTAACAGTAGGGTTGCAGTCTGGCAGCATGACATCACTTTCGCTCAATTGGCGCAAATCTGGATGGAGCAGTATTGATTTTGACGAGCGAACAATCAATGTACAGAGACATATACAGTATTTATGCATTCCTCTCGAACAACAGAAGAGGTTCTTAGGAGCATACGGAATGTACGAAATAGCGAATACAAATAAGTATATATAGCTAAAAGGTGCCACAAATTAGGGTTTTTTCCACAAAGCGGATGTGACAATAAGCATATATAATTCGGTGATTTCTAATAAAAATGTGGTAAAAATGTTGCACCTTTGCCTTTTCGACACTTTTGCCGCGGGCATTACTCGATAATTCTTTCAGAGTAGTAACAATATAATACAAAAAAGGAAATCCGAAAAAAGCAGCGTATATACCGTAATACAGCCCAATTCCTTATTCAAGTACATTTCCGAGACACGGCTGACCGTTTTTGTACAACGCTTCGTTGATCTCCGTCAGATCGTACTTTTTCACTGAGAGGAAGTATTCCACAATTACATCCTGCTTGCTGCTGTCGGACAGGGCCAAGCCGGCACTGCGCAGCAAATCGTTCGTTTCGTCAACAGATAGCTTCAGCGCGACCGCGAGCGCCAGTATCGTCGACTTTTTCGGAAGATATCCGGGGATCGTGCGTATCTTGGAAAAATTCTGCCTGCTGATATTCGCCCGATGATAGCACTCCGCATCCGTCATCTTTCTTTCATCAATCAGACGAAACAGAGAAACGGCAAAGCCGTCACCCATATCAGACAGCATGGCAGAAAGAGATTTCGTGTTCGCTTTGACAGACAGCGTCTTTGCCGGTTCCTTTGCAGAGGGTGCGTCTTCTTTTCTTTTTTCCGCATGACAGATATAGGCGTAAGGATCGAAAAGCAGCTCGTCGCGGGCGATATAATGTTCATCCACAAAGGCGTCTATATCAGTTTGCAGACGCTTGCTGATTTCAAACGATTCCCGGTCATAGACAAGGATGTACACCGTCATGTCGTGGTCCATCAGATAATCCGTGATCGCTTCCAGAGCGATGCGAAGCACCAGCCTCTTCGGGAAGCCGAAGGTTCCTGAAGAAATCAACGGAAACGCGATGGATTCACAGCCCTTTTCTTCTGCTGCACAAAGCGACTTCCGGTAGCAGGAGATCAGGATTTCCCGTTCATTTTCTTCTCCGCCGTGCCAGATCGGGCCGAAGGTATGGATGATGTATTTGCACGGCAATCGGTATCCGTCGGTAACCGCAACATCGCCGATTCCCAATAAAGGCAAATGGTTGCATGCTTTCCGCAATTCCTCTCCCGCATAAAAATGAATGCGCGCATCTACGCCTCCGGAGCCGGAATATAAGGCGTCGGTGGGATTGACAATCGCGTCTGTTTTCATCTTGACGATATCGTTGCGAATGATCTGATACGGCATATTTGCTGCTCCTTGTCCGGGTCTATTATCATAATAACACAAAGGATATATTGCCGCAATTCCATTTGTCGCTTGCAAAGCGACCAAAGCGCCGCTGTATCTTCGTATAATCAAATTGAACGTTGACACAACTGAATAACCTGTTTCGAGCAACACCATAATGAGACTTCCGCCTTGAACGCGTCACGGCATTGGGCGGCTCCACGGGATGCGGGGGATCGAGAGATCATGCGTGAGGCCGACGGCTCGAGTAGGTATGACACCAGAACCACTTCCAGTCTTGATCAGTAAAGGGGGACAAAATGAACAAACGCACCACGGCTTCAAAGAATCCGGTTTTAGAGAAATACCTTTCCGTTCTTGCCCGCTGCTATTCCGGCGGCCGGTTCGAAGAACTGTTCCCGCTTCTGGCAGATGACTGTGTTTTTGAAACGCAGTGGCGTGCAGATCCGGAGGTCGGAAAGGACGCGGTCATGGCATATTTTAGGGGCAAAGGCAAAACACTCATAGCGTATAATGCCTGTCCGGTCTGCGATCTGATTCAATTCATAGACTACTGTAACCCGATACAAAATGCCGATATCGAGTTCAACGGTCAGCCGTATCACGGCACCTTCATGATGATGTATGAACCGGACAAACTTGCTTTGCGGATGCGGCAAAGACTGAACGGGCAGGTAAACCACATTATCGTGGATCTGACTCTGAACGAACAAGATCAGATTCGGCGGATAGACCTTTGCATGCCGGAACTGTATCGGTACAGGGTACTTTTGATGGGGAAAGAGCAGTAATCAAAAGCATGAAACACAGAAAGTGAGGGATTTGTATGATCGGAGCAATCATCGGGGACATCGTTGGATCGCGGTTCGAGTGGCACAATATCAAAAACAAAAAGTTTCGCCTGTTTGATGAACGCTGCAAGTTCACAGACGACTCCGTTATGACCCTTGCCGTTGCCAAGGCAATCCTGGAATGCAACGGCGATTCTGATCTCCTGACGGATCAGGCGATCAAGTGCATGCAGGAGATCGGGCGGCACTATCCGCATTGCGGCTACGGCGGTTCGTTCCGGCATTGGATCTTTGACGACGATCCGCAGCCGTACAACAGTTTGGGCAACGGCGCGCCGATGCGCGTCAGCCCGGTTGCATGGGCAGCGCGGGACCTGGATGAGTGTATCGCTATGAGCGAAGCGGTGACCGCCGTATCGCATAACCATCCCGAAGGGATCAAGGGTGCGAGCGCGATCGCCGTCGCGACATATCTGGCGCTGCACGGCAGCACGAAGGACGAGATCAAAGAGAC
>JAUMVL010000182.1 GCA_030530185.1 Clostridia bacterium
CGCGGATATGACCAACAAGCCTGCGCCGCTGCGGAATCCCGGTACCGGCAAGCCGATGACGGCTGCCGAGCTGGAACAGGTCTTTTGCAGCGAGCTCGTGCAGCAGGAGCTGAACGACACCGACCGATTCATCCCGATCCCCGACGAAATCCGGTCCTTCTATAAGATGTACCGTCCCTCGCCGCTTGTGCGCGCATACTGCCTCGAAGAGAAGCTGCAAACGCCAGCCAGGATCTATTATAAATTCGAGGGCAACAATACGAGCGGCAGCCACAAGCTGAATTCCGCAATTGCCCAAGCCTATTATGCAAAACGGCAGGGATTGAAGGGCGTGACCACCGAGACCGGCGCAGGCCAGTGGGGCACCGCGCTGTCAATGGCGTGTTCGTATTTCGGCCTTGACTGCAAGGTGTACATGGTCAAGGTTTCGTATGAGCAGAAGCCGTTCCGCAGGGAGGTCATGCGCACCTACGGCGCGACCGTCACCCCGTCGCCCTCAAACACAACGGCAATCGGCCGCAAAATCCTTTCCGAATTTCCGGGCACGACGGGCTCGCTCGGCTGCGCGATCTCGGAAGCGGTTGAAGACGCGGTTTCGCATGAAGGGTATCGCTATGTGCTCGGGTCGGTGCTGAATCAGGTGCTGCTGCACCAGAGTGTAATCGGGCTTGAGACCAAGGCCGCGCTCGACAAGTACGGTATCACGCCGGACATCATCATCGGCTGCGCAGGCGGCGGTTCGAACCTCGGCGGATTGATTGCGCCGTTCATGGGCGAGAAGCTGCGCGGGGAAAAGAATTACCGCTTCATTGCGGTGGAGCCGGCATCTTGCCCGAGCTTGACGCGCGGCAGGTTTGCCTATGACTTCTGCGATACCGGCAAGGTCTGTCCGCTTGCAAAGATGTATACGCTCGGCAGCGGGTTCATCCCGGCGCCGAACCATGCCGGCGGTTTGCGTTATCACGGTATGAGCGCTATCCTGTCGCAGCTGTACGACGACGGCTGTCTGGAAGCGACGACCGCGGTGCAAACCGATGTGTTCCGGGCGGCGGAGCAATTTGCGCGCGTGGAGGGCATTCTCCCTGCGCCGGAGAGCGCGCACGCGATCAAGGTTGCGATCGACGAAGCCGAACGGTGCAGAGAGACCGGAGAGGCCAAGACAATCGTGTTCGGCCTGACCGGAACGGGGTATTTTGACCTGGTTGCCTATGAACGGTTCCATAACGGAGAGATGACCGATTATATCCCGACCGACGAGGAGCTCGAAAAGAGCTTTGCCACCCTGCCGAACGTATAAAAACCCGCATCATCCCTTCTACGCAAAACCGACCGTTTCCGTAAAATGCGGTGCGGTCGGTTTTTCGGAAACACAAATCAAAAAGAACCGCACGCGCGGTTCTTTTGGGATAGCTTTGTTATTTCGTGCCGAAGATGCGGTCGCCGGCATCACCGAGACCGGGGACGATATAGGCGTGCTCGTTGAGTTTCTCATCGAGCGCCGCGCAGTACAGCTTGATGTTCGGATGATCCTTCATGACACGCTCGACGCCGGGCTTGGCAGCGATCAGGCAAACGAGGCGAATGTCCTTGCAGCCGTAGCGGTTTTCAAGGATATCGATCGTTGCGGTCAGACTGCCGCCGGTGGCGAACATCGGCTCAAGGACGATGACCGTGCTTTCGGCCACGTCCGCGGGCAGCTTGCAGTAATACTCAACGGGCTCATGCGTTTCCGGATGACGGTACAAACCGATGTGACCGACGCGCGCATTGGGCAGCAGCGAGGTAACGCCGTCCACCATGCCGAGGCCGGCACGGAGAATCGGGACGAGGGAGATCTTCTTATCGGACAGGACTTTGGTCTTGGTCTTGGCGATTGGGGTTTCGATCTCGGTTTCGACGAGTTCGAGATCCTTGGTGACCTCATAAACCATCAGCATCGCCAGCTCCTTGACGAGCGTGCGGAAATCCTTGGTTCCGGTATTCTTGTCGCGCAGCAGAGAAATCTTGTGCTGGATCAGAGGATGATCGAAAACAAATACATTTTCAGTCTGCATGTTGAAATTCTCCTTTTAAATTTTTTTTAGTATACCATATTTCCAAATCCCTTGCAATGTTTTTTGTCAAACTTGCGCGGATTTTATGGGCGCGCACGAGGCGCATATGCGGCGGCGGGTGCAAATTCGGAGCTGTCACGCGGATGTTCTAAAAAATATTTATATATACTAAAAATATTTGGTTTTTGCGGTTGCTTTTGGCGCGCAAATAGGCTACAATGCAGGTAGTGGGGCTTTTCCCAAATTTTACGAACAAAGGAGTTCTGGCATGAAATACGATCGCGTATACAACTTTTCGGCAGGTCCGGCCACGATGCCGGTAGAGGTTTTGGAGGAGGTTGCCGCAGAGGTTTTGAACTATCGCGGCAGCGGTATGAGCGTGATGGAAATGTCGCACCGCTCCAAGGTATATCAGCAGATTATTGACGAGGCGGAGGCCGATCTGCGCGCATTGATGCAGATTCCGGACAATTACAAGGTGCTGTTCATTCAGGGCGGCGCAACGCTGCAGTTTTCGGCAATCCCGCTGAACCTGTGCCGTAACGGTGTGTTCGATTACATCGTCACCGGCGCATGGTCAAAGAAGGCCGCGACCGAAGCGAAAAAGTACGGCAAGGTCAACGTGATCGCAACCTCTGAGGATCGCAATTACAGCTATATTCCGGATTGCAGCGACCTGCCGATCGATGAGGACGCAGACTATGTTTACATCTGCGAAAACGAGACGATTCACGGCACGACCTACCCGGTCCTGCCCAACACCAAGGGTAAGATTCTTGTGTCCGACCAGTCGAGCATGTTCCTTTCGAAGCCGGTTAACGTATCGGATTACGGCCTGATCTACGGCGGCGTGCAGAAGAACGTTGGTCCGGCGGGCCTTGCGATCGTGATCATCCGCGAGGATCTGATCCGCGCGGATATCGACCCG
Organism: Clostridia bacterium; assembly: GCA_030530185.1. Classification (GTDB taxonomy): domain Bacteria; phylum Bacillota; class Clostridia; order Christensenellales; family CAG-138; genus UBA3792. The sequence goes on from JAUMVL010000182.1 coordinate 2,983, forward strand.
AAGACGCCGATTTACCTCCGCTATGATACGCATGCGAATGCCGGCTCGATGTACAACACGCCGAACTGCTGGGCGATCTACGTCTGCGGCAAGGTCTTTAAGTACCTGCTCAAGAACGGCGGTCTCGAAGCGATGGCCAAGCGCAACGAGGAGAAGGCCAAGGTCATGTATGACTTCCTCGATCAAAGCAAGATGTTCCACGGCACGGTGGAAAAGAAGGATCGTTCCTTGATGAACATTCCGTTCATTACGGGGGATAAGGACAAGGATGCAGCGGTTGTTGCGGCGACCAAGGCAGCCGGCTTTGACAATCTGAAGGGCCATAAGAGCGTCGGGGGCCTACGCGCGTCGATCTACAACGCAATGCCCAAGGAGGGCGTCGAGGCGCTGGTAGCGTTCCTGACCAAATACGAAGCCGAAAACGCATAAGGAGGAAACGGACGTATGATCAAAATTTTAGCATCCGACGGGATGGAAAAAGGCGCGGTTGCCGCATTGGAAGCAAAGGGCTGTGTCGTCGATCAACAGTTTTATGACCCCGAAGCGCTCAAAGATGCGGTCAAGAACTATGATGTGCTCGTTGTCCGCTCGGCGACCAAGGTGCGTGTGCCGCATATCGACGCGGCAAAGGAAGCCGGTAAACTGAAGCTGATCATCCGCGGCGGCGTCGGCGTGGACAACATCGACGTCAAGTATGCCGAGGAAAACGGCATCACCGTGCGCAATACGCCGCGGGCAAGTTCCCAGTCGGTTGCGGAACTTGCGCTCGGTCATATGTTCGCCTGTGCGCGCTTCCTGTCAATCGCAGGCCACACGATGCGCGAGGATAAATGGGAGAAGAAGGCCTACGGCAAGGGCATTGAGCTCCAGGGACGAACGCTCGGAATCATCGGCTTCGGCCGTATCGGTCAGCACCTCGGCATCATGGCAAAGGCCATCGGCATGAACGTCATCGCATATGATATCTATCACATCGAG
>JAUMVL010000183.1 GCA_030530185.1 Clostridia bacterium
ATTTTGGTGCTATGCGACTTCTTCTTCGCATGGACGTGCAAGCAGGTCGGTTAAGGCGTCATAGATCGCATTGCTCCACGTCAGCCAATCATGCTGATAGCCATATTCGACAAATTCCGCTTTTTCGGCATACGGACTGATTGCATCGTACGCGTTTTTGCTTCTCCACCAAAACAGGTTGTCTCCGACGCCCACTCCGACAAAGTAAAAGGACAGCGTGTTTTCCGGCATCGTCTCAAGCATCGCTGTAACCGCAGTCAAATCTCCTCCCGCCGACAGACAGATATAATTTGCAGCATAGGAAACCTCCCTGCTCATGAAATAGTACAGCGAATGGACCGCTCCATGCTCGGGGCAGGCAGCATCATATTCGCTCGGAATCGTTTGAAACCGGACGTCCGCATGAGCGGGATTTGGGAATACGATTGAAACCATCAGAAAAGCACAAATGATCAAAAGTCTGTTTCTTCTGCGCATCATGCGATCCTCCCCTTTACACGCTTCGATCTGAATTCACTAAACCATCCGATCCCGCGTAAATCAAACGGATTCCGTGTGCTTAAGCAAAAAGCCATGTCTCCAATCCGTTTCACAGGCGACTTTTGCATAAAAGAAAAAGGGCCGAATTTCCTTCGGTCCCGCATGTCGTTTCCATTCAAATCTGCCGGTTCTGTTTCAAACTGACCTCGGCGGTGTAGTGGCCGGCGATCTTCAGCGTCTCGCACTGCGAGGCAAGCTCCTTCAGCATGCGCCGGCCGTTCTCGGCGGTCTCGTCTCCCTCGGCCTCGACATAGAAATAATACTGCCAGGCCCGGTCGCGCACAGGACGGCTGCGCAGTACCTTCATATTAAATCCATGATCGGCAATGACGTTGATTGCCTTGGCAAGCGCGCCCGCAACATCATTGACCGTGAACAGGAGCAGAAACTTGCTTTCGTCACCCATCGGTTTTTGCTCGACACGCGAGAATACCGCGAACTTGGTCGTGTTCGTATTGCTCTCATTGATGTCGTGATCGAGTACATCCAATCCGTACAGAGCCGCGGTTTCGACGCTTGCGATTGCCGCGACCGAAGCATCCCGATTCATCGCCACCTGTCGCGCGGCAAGTGCCGTGTTCGTCGCCTGAACCGTCTCCCATCCATGCACGCGAAGATACTTCGCACACTGGTCGAGCGCCTGCGGATGGCTGATCACCGTCCGCACCTCTTGGATGGACGCGCCCGGCACGCCCAAAAGATTTTGCGTAACCGGCAGCGCATAAATGCCGTTGACGTACAGATCGCCTTCGAACATCAGGTCCATGACCTGTCCGACAACGCCCGCATAGCTGTTCTCGATCGGCAGCACGGCGCACTCGCATTCGCCTCTTTCGACCGCACGATACGCCGCCGAAAAATCCGGATAGCCCGTATGCACGGCATCCGGAAAAATCCGCCGTGCGGCAATGTCGGCAAACGCGCCTTCGACGCCGCTGTAAGCCACGCTGATCCCCTCGAGCAGCCGATGCTGATAGCGTTTGGAGACCTCCATCACATCCTGCAAAAACGAGACATAAAACGCGCGTGTGTCCTCATCTGCATAGGCGGAAGCGTTGCGGCTCAGCACCGCCTTTTCGCGCTCGGCATCGAAAACCGGCAGTCCGCGCTCCTGTTTGTACGCAGCGACCTTGCGCACAGCCTCCATGCGCTCTCTGAACAGCTCTGCCATTTTGCGGTCAATCTCGTTGATCGCAGTCCGCGCCCGGTCCAAAGTATCCATTCTCTGTCCTCTCCGAAAAGGAATTGTAGTAAAAGATTATACAATTCACAAAACCGTTTGTCAATCAATGGACTTGTCCTTTGGTTTATGTAGACAAAAATGGATGTTTCCCAAAGCGACAAAATCCTGCCAAGCGGCAGGATTCTGTCTGTTTTATGCAGCTTCAGATCGTGCCGGTTACGACCACGGTCACGACGCCCGGGACGAACGTTACGACGCCCGTTGCAGGATCCTGCGTATACGTTGCGGCGGGAACCGTGATTTCCGTTGTCGCTCCGTCGACGGGCAGGATCAGCGTATTGCCGGTGAACGAATAATCCGAAGCCGGAACCGCCGTGCCGTCGATCGAAACGGTCAGGTCCGTCAGCGGCGTCTGGAAGGTATCGCTGAGCACCAGATCCGTTGCCTCGACGTTGCCCGTATTCGTAATCGTGAACGTATTTGTGAGCGTGCCGCCGTCGGTGATCGGATTCGGTGTCATTTCCTTTTCGATCGTCACGTCCGCATACGCATCGACCGGCAGCTCATGCTGTGCCGTAATCGGCGCGCCGGCGCCTGCGGGCTGATACGACGCGGTATTCGTGATCACGCTGTCCTCGATCATCGGCGCGTAATCGTTCGGCGTTGCCTTATACAGGATCGTTGCGGTCGTACCCGCCGCGATCTGCGGAATCGTAAACACGACGCTGTCGGCATTGATCGCAGGCGTCAGCGTCTGCGAAAATACGCCGTCCAGCAGCAGCTGTGCCGGCCCGTCGTAGGTCAGCGGCGTGACCGACACGTCCTGCGCTACGTCATAGGTGCCGAGATCGTCGGTGATTTTCACATTGGTCAGCGTTGCATCCGAACCGTTGATCATCGTAATCACATAGGTAAGATCCTCCCCGTTCCGGTATGCGGTTTCAAGGGCGGACTTGGTCACGGTCAGCGGATCGTTGAGTACGGTACTCGCAAGGTTTGACGCAACGGTCTCGGTGACGGCGCCGTACGTGTATTGCAAATTCGCCCGATTGGTAATGGTGGTTGCCATAGGTTTCTCCTTTCTGTCCATGCTTTGCAGCATCCTTATTGTAACGTATGAAAACTACGCCGTTTCGGTGAAATCCACGCCTTTTTTCACTCAAAGTGCGGAAATGGCCTTGTGCTTTTTCGATTCATTCGGTATAATTGAATGCGAATGCAGATGCAGTGTTTGCATCTGCGGAAAGGAAGATTTGATATGAGTCGTACGATTCTGGTGACCGGCGGCGCCGGTTATATCGGTTCCCATACCTGCGTTGCGCTGTTGGAGGCAGGCTATAATGTTGTCGTTGCGGACGATCTGCGCAACTCCAAGGAGGAGGCGCTTCGCCGCGTCGAGAAGATCACCGGCAAGCCTGTTCCTCTCTATAAGATCGACGTGTCCGACGAGATCGCGCTCGATCGGGTATTTGGGCAGCATCACTTCGACGCCGTCATCCACTTTGCCGGTCTGAAGGCCGTCGGGGAGAGCGTGCGTGAACCGCTGATGTATTATCGCAACAACCTGAACGCAACGATCTCGCTGCTGGAATGCATGCTGCGGCACCATGTCAATGTGCTCGTATTCAGCTCGAGCGCAACGGTGTACCGCGACATCACCTCCCCGATCTCCGAAGAGCAGGATAAGGGCTGCACGAATCCGTACGGTTGGACGAAGCTGATGAGCGAGCAGATCATTTCCGACACGGCCGCGACCAATCCGCAGCTTTCCGCGATTCTGCTTCGGTATTTCAATCCGATCGGCGCGCACGACAGCGGCCTGATCGGTGAGGATCCGAACGGGATCCCGAACAACCTGCTCCCTTACATCACCAAGGTTGCGGGCGGCAAGCTTGAAAAGGTCCACGTGTTCGGCGACGATTACGACACCAAGGACGGCACCGGCGTGCGCGACTACATCCATGTCGTTGACCTTGCAAACGGCCATCTTGCCGCGCTGGACTACGCATTCTCCCACACCGGCACCGAAGCGTTCAACCTCGGAACCGGCAACGGCTACTCCGTGCTCGAGGTCATCGATGCCTACCGCAAGGCAAGCGGCGCCGAGATCCCGTACGTGATCGACCCGCGCCGCCCCGGCGATGTGGCGCAGAACTTTGCCAACCCGACACGCGCCAACACGCTGCTCCATTGGAAAGCCGAGCGTGACATTTCCAATATGTGTCAGACCTCC
>JAUMVL010000184.1 GCA_030530185.1 Clostridia bacterium
AGCCCAACGAAAGCGGAATTCCGATCATCGAAAACGCTCCGACCGAAAACGCAAGCCCCGCCATCCGGTTGACATGCCCCATGCCGCGCCAGTTCTCCCGGAGATGTCCCGCCTCGTTGCCCGCGCCGCACGCCGCATCGGAAATCTGCGCCGAGGCAAGGAACAGCATCGGCTTGGTCACCGCGTGCGTCAGAATATGGAACACTGCGGCCAGCGCGCCGAGCTTTGGCGAAAGACCGATGCCGAGATAGATATAGCCGATCTGCGCCGCCGACGAATAGGCAATCATCCGGAACACATCCTTTTCGCGCATAGCCGAAATGCTGCCCACGACGATCCCGCATGCGCCGAACACATACAGCACGTTCGATACGCCGCTTCGGTAGAACACGTCGGTGCCGAACACGCAGAAGATCACCTTCAGCAGAAAGAAGATGTACCCCTTCGACACGAGGCCCGACAGGATGCCGCCCGAGGACGGCGTCGCATAGCCGTAGGTGTCGGGCATCCAGAAATGGAACGGGAACAGACCGCTCTTGAGCGCAAGGCCGATTGCAATCAGCGTCATGCCCGCAATCAGCACAACGTGATGCTCGCCGCCTGCATAGAGCACGGCAATCGCCGCTTTCAGATTCGGCATCAGAAGATGTCCCGTAACCGCATACAGCAGGATGACGCCGAGCAAAAACAGACCGGATCCGATCAAGGAAAAGATCATATAGCGGATCGACGCGAGCGTCGTTCGGCCGATCTGCCGGATCATCAGCAGTCCGCACGAGGAGATCGTGCAGATTTCGATGAAGACGTAGCCCGTGAAGATGTCGTTCGTATAGCTCAGCGACAGCAGCGCGCTCAGCACGAGGTCGCTCATCACGTAGTAAAGATGGCTCTTTTGCGGTTCAAGGTCGCACAGCAGCTGCTCCTTTCCGCCGCAAAGGCACAGCAGCATCACAAGCGAGAACAGCAGCGCGAGCAGCGGCTCGATGATCCCGAAGCGCAGCTCATTGCCCCACGGATGCGGATAGTGGCCCATCCGGTATTCGGTCTCGACGCCGGTTCGGATCCCGTAGACAAGCAGCGCCGCTGCGCCCAAGGCCACGATCGCACACAGCAGCAGCGACAGCCGCCTTGCATGCCGTCCGGGCAGCAGCGAGCTGATGACCGCGCTCATCAGACAGAGCACAATCGAAAACAGCGGAAAATTGACTGCAAACGCCATCAGTTCACCCCATGCTCTTTCTGCGCCATCGCGTAGATCTCATCCAGATTGAGGCTGTGATAGCGCACATACAGCCGCACCGTCAGCGCCAGCATAACCGCCGTGACCGATACGGACACGACGATGCCCGTCAGCACCAGACCCGCAGGCAGCGGATTGCCGTACAGGCTCGGATCGGTATTGCCGTTCTGCACGATCGGAGCAAGCCGTCCCTCGATATAGCCCAGCGAGGTCAAGAGCAGATACGCCGCAGTGTCCATGATGTTCAGCCCGATGATCTTTTTCAGCAGGTTCCGATGCAGCAGAAGCGTCACAAACCCGACGGCAAACAGAATCACCGCCGCGATCGATACGCGCGCGTTCCAAAGCAGATTCCAAAAGCCTCCCATCAGATTTTCCCCCTTTTGAACACCGAAAACAGGCCGTACATCGTGCAGGCCACGACGATGCCGACCGCAAGATTCAGCGGCAGGATCAGGCCTGCGGACAGGATCCGTCCCGGCGTGCCCGGCGAAAAGATCGTATGCAGCCCGTTCGCACCGCAGAAAAACGAATAGCACTTCGACAGGCTGTAAAAGCACAGCGCGCACGCGCATACGATGCGAAACGTCCGAAAGTTCAGATACCGTTCGAGCCGCTCAAAGCCGAATGCGATCCCGTACAGAATCAGCCCTGCGCCGATGATCGCTCCGCCCGAAAAGCCGCCGCCGGGGCCCAAATGCCCGTTCAGAATCACATACACGCCGAACAGCACGATGATCGGCATCAGAATGTTCGCCGTCGTCGTCACAATGCGATCGTGCTGCATTCGCTCAAAGCCCTCGTCAATCGTGATCCGGTCATACCGGTTATCCACCGTAACGAGCAGGATCAGCACCGCGGTCAGCGCCGTAAACAGCACATGCGATTCGCCGAGCGTATCGAACGCGCGGTAATCGAGAATTACGCCGGCAACGAGATTGACCGCTCCCGTCTCGGCCATGCCGTCGCGCACATAGCGCAGGGCAACCTCGTTGCTGGTCGGATTGTCCGCCGCGCCGAACGGCGGCAGGTCGAATACCGTCAGCAGCAAAAACGCGATCATAACCGTGCCGAGCACCACGGCAAGGATCGGGTAGATCATCTGGAACGCTTTGATCTCGCCCGCCGCAACGCGGTCGATCGGTTCATCCAGCTTCGGTTCCGAAGGCGGTTCGGACTTTGCGCTGCCGTGCATCGGTCCCGCGGCCGAGGCCGTCAGATCGAACCGGTCCGCATCCCATGCGGCAAACCATTCCCTAATGCTTTTCTTCATGCTCGGCCTCTTTCCGGATGTTGTTCAGCTTGCGCAGCGTAAGAAACAGCAAAATGCTCGAAATGCCCGCGCCGACTGCCGCCTCGGTCACGGCAAGGTCCGGCGCCTTCAAAAGCGCCCAGACGATCGATATGATCACGCTGTATGCCATGAAGATCACAAGCGAGGACAGCAGGTTTTTGGTGAGGCAGGTCGAAACGCCGCAGATCACCAGAAGGCCGAGCAGCAGCAGCTCAAAGTATTCCATCGCCGTCCTCCTCCATCTCCTCGGAATGCTCCATGTGCGACAGCGCGTCGGGGTCGGTCAAAAGCTCCATGCGGCAGACCAGATGCGACGCGATCGGGCTGCCGATCCAAAGGAACAGCAGGATCCCGAGCAGCTTGAACACATACGTCGGCGCCTCTGCCGCAACCATCAGTCCGGCAAGCAGAAACAGCGTGCCGAGCGTGTCGATGATCGCCGCGCAGTGCATCCGATTCAGCACGAACCGGAACCGGAACACGCCGAATACCGACGTCGCGATCACGCCGAGACCGCAGCAGCACAGCGCCGCTGCGAGCACAAACCGTACCGTCTCACTCATAGTGCTCCTCCGTTTCCGCCTCCTGCGGCTGTTTGCGGTTGATGCGCGTCATCGCAAGCACCGCCACGGCCAAAAAGCTGATCATGCCGTAGATCAGGCTCACGTCCAGCAGCCAGCTCTCCTTTCCGTACAAAGCGATCACCGCAATCGCAAGCAGCGACAGCGTGCCGATCATGTTGATGCCCATAACGCGATCCGCCACGCGCGGCCCGCGAATCGCGCGAATCAGCGAAAACAGAATGCCGATGCCGAGCCCGAACAGAATGCACAGGTACAAAATCCGATACGCGTTTTCCATGCTCATGCCTCCATTCGTTTCAAAAGGCGGCACAGGATCCCATTCTCCACGCCTTCGATCATTTCGCGGCTCAAGCAATGCACCGTGAACCGGCCGCCGTCGGTACGCACCGTGATCGTGCCCGGCGTCAGCGTGATCGAATTGGCCATGACATACTGTGCAAAATGCGATTGCAAGCCGGTCTCCACAACAACCAGCGCCTGCCGTACCGGCCGGTTCGGATGCAGGATGATGCCGAGCACCGTCCAATTTGCCTTGATGATCTCCCAAAGAAGAACCGGCACGTACACCAAAAACAGCGGGAGCCGCTTCAAAAAGCGCAGATCCCGCTTTGGCGTATAGCCGAACAGCGCATAAGCCAACACGCCCAGCAGCGCCGTGATGAGCAGCCCGATCAGACAGATTTCCGCCGTGATCGCACCGTTCAGCGCGAGCCACAGCCCGAACAGCAGCAAATACATGCGCGATCCCTCCAAACAATCGTTTCGTTATGCTTTCTTCCCGTATTATAAATCAACATTATAGACGCAGTTTGTGAGAAAGCAAGC
>JAUMVL010000185.1 GCA_030530185.1 Clostridia bacterium
GATCAGCAACAGCAGCAGGATCGCAAGCCACAGGTCGAACGGAATCCGGTCGAACGGGTTCAGATGGATTCCCTCCACACCGCGCTTGTGTCCGGCGGCGATTGCACAGCCACACGACGCACGCGATTGCGCCGAGCGCCGACAGCGCCAGTCCCCAGCCGAACAGTGCGTAATGATCGATCAGCGCATTCACAAAGCGGATCATCAGCGCGCTGCGATCGCGGACGGCAAGCGCCCGGTCAAATCCGATGCCGATCTCATAGTCGATGGTTGTCGATCGATACAGGGATGCATGCACGATCCAAAGATTCAGCTCCGGCACCGTTTCGATCCACATCCGGATGTCCGGATCATCCTGCAGCATCTGCAGCCGGAACGCGTTCGCTTCGTCCGCCGAAACAAAGGAACGAAAAACGGTGTTGGAATCGTCGCTTGCTGCATACTCTGCGATCACGAAATAAACGGTTTCGTTTCTCACACCCTCCGCGTAACCAGGCGCTTCATCCGCGTTTGATGCGGCAAGCTCGCTTGGCAATGCGGTCGGCAGGGGATCGAGGACAGACACGTCGGTTTGATCCGGAATCGCTCGGGCGGACGGGTCGAGCTGCAGAACGGTACCGTCCGGTGTGACTTCGAGAAGTGAGATGGAAAGCGCGGGCGGAACCCGGGTCAGCAGCTCGTTCCGGTACGCGGCAGCGGCTTCGACCGTGTAAAACCGGTCATAGGTGCGCCCGCGTGTGTCTGCTTCGGAAAAACCGGCTTCGACGGCGGACAGCGGCGTTGTCCGCGTGTAGGTGCTTTGGAAGGTATCGGAATACAGAACATCCGCACCGGTCAGCGTGTCAAAGATCGGCTGTCCGCCATCCGCACAAACGCGGATGCGTGCGTTTGTGCGGGCGGTGTCGTAGCGGCTTGTGAGCGCTTCGGGCGGCGTTGCGGGGTCGGATGTCGTGTACCGTTGGAGAAGATCCGTCACGCGCTGCCGTTCCGAATCTGCGATGGCGTGCAGCATCGTCTGCCGCGCCGCTTCGGGATTGCCGACGTCAAATCCGACGCCCGCGAGCAGCGCACCGCCGCAGAGGATTGTCGAGAGCGTCAGCACCAGAAAGAGTACGGTGCAGACTGTTTTTAGTAATATAGAAGATTTTGCTTTCATCGAATACTCCTTGTCATTTGCAGATCATGTAGCCCTTGCCCCACTTGACGCGCAGGTAGCGCGGCTCGGCGGGATTGATCTCGATCTTTTCGCGCAGGTGCCGGATGTGGACTGCGATCGTGCTGTCCGCGCCGAACGGGTCCTCGCCATGGATGCGCCGGTAGATTTCCTGTGGAGAAAAAACCGTGTCGGGATTCTCCATCAGCAGCTTCAGAATATCATATTCGGAGGGCGTCAGGGCAATCGGTTCACCGTCCACGGTCACGACCTTGGAGGCATCATACAGCCGGATGCCGCCGATGGTGAGCTCGCTTTGGCTTTGGCCGCTGCCGAGATGCAGATAGCGTCGCAGCTGCGAGCGCACGCGGGCCAGAACCTCAATCGGATTGAACGGCTTGGTGATATAATCGTCCGCACCGAGATTCAGACCGAGGATCTTGTCCGTGTCCTCGCTTTTGGCAGTCAAAAGGATCACCGGCACGTTGCTTTGTTCCCGAATGCAGTGCAGCGTTTTCAGCCCATCTAATTCGGGCATCATGATATCGAGCAGCACAAGCTGCACAGACTCGTGCAGAAGCAGCTCCAATACCTGCTTGCCATGATAGGCAGACAGGACGCGATACCCTTCGCTCTCAAGATAGATGCGCAGCGCGTTCACAATGTCACGTTCATCGTCACAGACTAAGATGGTGTTCATAGTTCCTCCAATGGACCGGCGCCAGCTGTGCGTCGTATCCGATCTCCCGCGGTGGATCGAAGCGCTCGCCGCTCCGATTGTCTATAGTGTACCGTGCTTTGCCTTAAGAAACAAGAGAGGGATTGTTTAAGAAATCTTTAAGACGAAGCAAAAGATGCATATATACAAATATTCTGTATATGTATTCATAAACTTACACTTGCATACAAAAAGGCTCCCTCTTTGCGGGAGGGAGCAAGTTCGGTTATGGAAGCGGCAGGGGATTACAGATCCGCTTTGCCGTCGCCGTCGCTGTCGATATAGCGTGCGGCCTGCGTGGTAAACAGCGTGTAGTATTCGCCGCCGAGCGCCATCAGCTCGCGATGGTTGCCTTTTTCGACGATGCGTCCGTCCACCATGACAAGGATCGTATCCGCGATCGTTGCGCTGGACAGGCGGTGACTGATGAAGATACTCGTTTTGTCGAGACGCAGCTCGTTGAACTGGTTGAAAATCTCCTGTTCGGCCATCGGATCGAGCGAGGCGGTCGGTTCGTCCAGAATCAGAATATCGGAATCGGTATAGAATGCACGGGCGATCGCAAGCTTCTGCCACTGTCCGCCGGACAGCTCGGTGCCGTTGTCCTCAAAGTAGCGCATGAGGGGCGTATCGTATCCGCCGGGCAGCGCATCGATGAACGCATCCGCGCCGGAGTGGGCTGCAGCCTCTCGTACCTCGGGCTCCCCGGCGTCTCTGCCGAGATCGCCGAAGCGAATGTTTTCGGACACGGTCACGGCGTATTTGCCGTAGTCCTGAAAGATCATGCCGAACATATCATAGAGCTCGTTCACGTCGTACTCGCGGATGTCATGTCCGTCGAGCAGGATCGTGCCGGATGTTGGGTCATAGAGCCGGGTGAGCAGCTTAACGAGCGTCGTTTTGCCTGCGCCGTTGAAGCCGACAATCACGACGGTCTCGCCTGCACGGATCGTGACGTTAATGTCCTTTAAGACGTCTTTGCTCGAGCCGGGGTAGCGGAAAAAGACATTGCGGAACTCGATTGTATGACCGACATGACGGTCCACATGGCGCGGCGAATCGAGCAGCGGAACGATGCTCGGCTTTTCGTTGAGGAACGAAATCAGGTTTTCGATAAACAGCGTGCCTTCGTAGATCGACGACGTGCTGGTAATCAGCGCCGTCACACCCGCGCTGATTGCGGTGATGGCGCCGGTATAGAGTGAGAAGTCACCGACCGGGAAGCTGCCGCGGTATACGCCGCGGGCCAGGAAGATATACAGGAGACAATAGACGACGCTCGTCAACAGCGCTGCACCGAGACCGTACATTGCTTCGCTGATGCGCAGCTTGCGAAGCCCCTCATAGTATTCCGAAAACGCTTCCTGATACTTTTGGGTGAACGTATCGGCAAGGTTGAACATGCGGATCTCTTTCACGAGGTCCTTGTCGATCACAGTGCTTGCGTAGTACTCCATCTGCCTGCGGTTTTTGGAACGGAAGAACATGTAGTTTACGTTCTTCTTGCGGTAGACGAAGTTGATGATTGTAGTCGGGATCGAAACGATTACAATCACGATCGGCGCCCACCAGCTGACCGCAAACAGTACGATCACATAGCTGACAATGCTGATGATCGTGGACAGCACCGAAAACGTCGCGCTCATGATCTGGATCGGGCGCATGCTCGCTTCGCGATTCGCATTCTCCATGCGCGCGTAAAAGTCCGGCGAATCGAAGCTGACCATGTCGACTTCCTTTGCCTTCTGCATGATCTTCATTTTCACGTGGTTGCTGAGCTGCTCACCCGAAATCGATAGAATCAGGTTGTACACGCGGGAAATCGAGCTGTTCGTGAACGTATAGAAGAACTGCAGCGCAAGCAGCACGGCGATCACGGAGAACGCAAACACGGCGCCGTTTTGCGATGCGGCGTAGGCTTCGGCAAGCCGGTTCATGATCTGCGCGCCGATCAACGAGCCGATGACCGGCATCACACCATTGAAAACGGCCATGAATACCATCCAAAAGAGCAGGGAACGCTTCGTTTCCCAAACCAATCGGAAGATATAGAACAGACGGGTCGAGAA
>JAUMVL010000186.1 GCA_030530185.1 Clostridia bacterium
TACACGCTTCGAGCGGAGAAAACGGCTCCTGATACCTTTCTTAACAGCCCCTTTTGGCATATTCACAAATGATTCGCTTCCCCCACATAGGTAAACCGCACATACGTCTGGCCGTTGCGTTCGACGGTTTCATTCCACATTGCGGCGGGGCGCACCCAAAGTCCATGCTCGCCATACAACGCACGATAAACGACCAGTTCTTCGCCGGTTTCGCTGTGGCGGGCGACGCCGAGGACTTCGTATTCATTGCCCTTAAAATGTCGATAGCGGCCCGGGCGGATCGCGGTCATACCAGCTCTCCTTTCCGGCGGCGCTCGGCCAGCTCGCGTTCACGACAAACTTCCGCCCATTTGGGCCGCTTGGTCAGGAGATCGGCAAAGGCGTCCATAACGGACGGAATGTCGATGTGCTGTGGGCAGATCGCGGCGCATGCGCCGCAGCCGATGCATGCAGACGGCCGCTTGGATTCTTCAAGCGCGTCCATTTGCATCGGGACCGTGAAGCTGGAGGCAAACTTGCAGTCATTGTAAGCGGCGATCAGCATCGGGATATCGAGCTCCATCGGACAGCCGGCCGTGCAGTAACGGCACGCCGTGCAGGGAACGGCGTTCTTTTTCCCCTCTGCAATGGCAAAAAGCAGGTCGGTTTCGGCGCGCGAAAGCGGCTTGGACACGGAGAAGGTTTCGATATTTTGAGCCATTTGTTCAGATGCGGACATGCCGGACAGGACCACGCGCACGTTGTCGAGCCCGGTCAGAAAACGGAATCCCCAGCCGGCAGCCGTTTCATCGGGGCGGGCGGCGCGGAGCAATTCGAGCTCATTCTCGGTCAGTTGCAGGAGCTTGCCGCCGCGCAGCGGCTCCATCACGATAATCGGCACGTTGCGCTGCATCAGAAGCTCATATTTCCGCTTTCCTTCCTGTAGGGACCAATCGAGCCAATTCAGCTGAATCTGACAAAAATCGAGCTGTTTGTCGTACTGATCGAGAAAGGTTTCGAGCGTTTCCGGCCGCGCGTGGGAGGAGAACCCAAGGTGCTTGATACGCCCGGCTTTTTTCTGTGCGACGAAGTAATCGATGATGCCCCATTTCGGATCGGTGTAGATGGGCAGGGAGCTTTCGCAGACGTTGTGCAGCAGATAGAAGTCAAAATAATCAACGCCGCATTTTTGAAGCTGCTCCTCGAAGACGCCTTTCGGGTCGTAGTTGGATGCAAACTGGTGGCCCGGGTACTTGGTCGCAAGCAGATAGCTTTGCCGCGGATAGCGGGACAGAGCCTTTCCGATCACGACCTCGGAAAGTCCGCCGTGATAGGGAAATGCGGTATCGAAATAATTGACTCCGTTTTGCATGGCAAGATCGACCATGCGGTAGGTTTGCGGTTCGTCGATCGTTCCATCCGGTAAAACGGGCAGGCGCATTGCGCCGAAGCCGAGACGGGAGACGCGTTCCCCACATAGTTCGGAATACAGCATAAAAAACCCTCCGATATTGATCGATTCCATTATATCGAAAAAACGCACGGAAGAAAAGGGGAGAATTTGCCAAAATGGTATACGATGCCATGAAAATATGCTATACTGAACGGGAATAAGGCGGTTGGCTGCACGATCTTTCGAAAGGAGAAACCACCGTGCATTTCGGGTTTTCTTATATTGGGCTATTGTGGATGGTGATGCTGACGGTGCCGAATCTGCTTTGGACAAGGTGTAAGCCGCAGGGGTATGAAGCGTCTGCAAAGCGGGAAAACCGCGTTCTGCTGTTTTTGGAGCGTGTCGGGGAGGTCCTGGTCAGCAGCCTTTGTTTGATCTTTTCCGATTTCAATCCGCACGGATGGGAACCATGGCTTGCGTGGTGGGCCGGGTCGCTGTTTTGTATGCTCCTCTATGAAGCGTTCTGGGTGCGATACTTTTTGAGTACACACACGATGCGCGATTTTTACAGCGGCCTGCTCGGGATTCCGGTCGCCGGTGCCACGCTGCCGGTGTTGGCGTTTCTAATGCTTGCGGTTTACGGAAAGAACCCGCTGCTGCTGGGTGCGGTGATCGTGCTCGGGATCGGGCATATCGGAATCCATTTGGAACATCGGAACGCGCTGAACAATTGATCGGAGGAACAGCGGCATGAAACAGGTTTTAATTTCCTACTACGATCCGGAGCCGATTCGGAACATCCTTGCGCTGCTGCATGCGCGCTATGATAAGGTGTATATTCTGTATTATCCGATCGAGGGAACGCCGTCCAAGGCGGAACGGGAAAAGCTTGCGGCGTTTATGCAGAGGCGGTTTTCGATCGTGCCGGAGTATGTGCGCGTATCTTCGAATACGATCGAAGCATATCTTGCAAAATTCCGAACTTTTTTGCGCCCATACGGGGAGTACGAATTCGATGCGGCGGGCGACAGCAGCGCCTTCGTTGCGGCGGCGGGAATCTTGCTGCGCGATCGGCCGGATGCCAGGCTGTCGCTGATTCGATACAGTCCGCGCACCGATCGAATGCAGCTGCGTTATCCGGCTGAGCCGGAGGAGCGCCCGCGCAGGTTTGAACTGACGGTAGCGGATCGGATCGCACTGAAAGGCACTTTTTTTACGCGCGGGGAACGGGATGGAATTCCGGTATGCGACGAGGCGCACGACCGGGAGCTGTTGACGCTGTGGAACACGGTCAAAAAGAATCCGGTGGCATGGAACAAGTTTTGCATGCTGCGCCCGGCCGCGGAGGCGGAAGCGGCATGGCTGCGAAGGCTTGCAACCGTCGAAGAGAAAAAGCTTGCGGCGAAGATAATCCCCGAGCTGACGAAGGCGGGTCTGATTGAACGGGTACAGAGTCTTGTCGAAAACGGGCGCGAGCAGCTTTCGTTTGTGCCGACATTGTTGCCCGAGAACCTGGAACTGCTGCAAAAGGCCGGGCTGGCGCTCGAACGATATGCATACCGGTGCGCCGTGCAAAGCGGGCTCTTTTCGGATGCGCGCACGGGCGTCGAGATTGACTGGGACGGGCTGCCGTCCACCGGCGCCGACAATCCGTACAACGAAATCGACTTGATTCTGGTGTTTGGCAACCTGATTGCGTTCGGCAGCTGCAAAAACCGCGAGCCGAACAAGGATGATCTTTACGAGATCTCGGTGCTGACGCGGCACTTTGGCGGAAAGTATGCGGTGCCGATGCTGCTTTGCACACTGCCTGCGCCGTCGCCGACCCGGGAACGCGCCAAAGAGATGGGTGTCTTTCTGATCGATAACATCAAAAACCGAAGTGAAAAGAGCATGGTACAGCGCTACGCGGAGATGATCCGGCAGAACCGAAAGGAGTAGCGATTGAGATCCGACGGTTTACGAATGCGGATGCGGCTTCGGTATCCGAAATGATTGCAAGGAGCCTGCGCATCTCATGCGTCAAGGATTACGGCGAAGGTCCGATTGAAAGTTTGATTCAAAGGATGCAGCCCAAGGATATGCGTTATCGCGCGGCGCACACATTTTTACGTCGCGCTTGAGAACGTTGCAATCGTCGGCTGCGGCGCAATCGGACCGTATTGGGACAGCAAAACCGAAAGCTGTTTGTTTCCTATCTTTGTGGACCCGGCGTTTCAGCGACGGGGCGTCGGAAGGGCAATCGCAGAAGCGCTTGAGGCGGATGCCCTCGCGAAAAGCAGCGAGCGGATCGAGGTGCACGCGTCGATCACGGGAAAGCCCTTTTACCATGTACTCGGGTATACCGCCTCGTTGAAACATCAGCAGCCGGATCGGGAGGGCCTGTATCTGCTCGAAAAGATTCGGACGCCGGAATGAGAGGGACAATCGTTTTTAGAGGGAAGCGCCATGGCGGCACTTCCCTTTTTGCAGCGCGTCTGCTATAATGATCCCAGCAAGC
>JAUMVL010000187.1 GCA_030530185.1 Clostridia bacterium
ATGAGGGCTATGCCCGAATATGAAATACCACCGGCTATGCCGGTGGATCATTATTGATGCGGTTGAGCGGGATTGCTTATTTGGCATACAGCTGCCAGAGAATCCGGCCCGCAAGCCTGGCCGGGAGCAGTTTGACAAGGACGCATACGGCCGAGTAAGCAAACCCCACGGAATAATACGGTTTCGGATTCCGTTTTGCGGCGATCTTCAAGAACTTTTTTGCAATTTGATCCGGCGACATGCCGGTCTGCTCGTCTCGTTCCATGCGCTGCACCGAGCGGATCATAGCGGGGTAGACCTCCGTTCCGCGTTCGTTTTTGGCACGGGCAGCAGTAAAATCCGTTTTGACGTCCCCGGGAAGCACGGCGCTGACCCGAACGCCGGTGTGCTTCAGTTCGTTGCGCAGCGCAAGGACAAGCGCATTAATCGCCGCCTTGCATGCGGAATAATGCGCTTGATAGGGGATCGGCGTAACTGCTGCAACCGAAGATGTAAACAGGATAATTCCTTTACTTTTCCGAAGCGCAGGCAGGGCGGGCGTCAGCACGCGCAGCGCGCCGAAATAGCAGACATCAAATTGCCGCTTCGCTTCCGAGAGCTCGGTAAACTCCACCGCACCGGAGATTCCGATCCCCGCGTTCAGCACGAGCACGTCGATTCGCCCTGCTTGGGCAAGGATCGTCCGGATCGCCTTTTCCGCTTCCGCTGAATTTGTCAGATCGACCGGAACATGCCGGATGTGCGGATGATCCGGCTTGGACCGGCAAAGTCCGTATACCACATCGCCGCGGGCCAAAAATGCTTCGGCACACGCGGCGCCGATCCCGTGTGAAGCGCCGGTGATCAGGACAATACGTCCGTTGGTTTGCTTCTTATCCATGAGAATTGCTCCTTTGAAACAAAAAAGCCTGCAAAGAGCAGGCATCGGTTCGTTATACATGCACGCGCGGAACGCGTTCCGAGATCGAAAGCAGAATTTCATAGCTGATCGTATCGGCAAGACTGGCAAGCTCGTCAGCCGTAATGCAGTCCTTGCCCTGTGCGCCGAGCAGAACCGCTTCCTCACCAAGCCGCACATTCGGTACAGCAGATACGTCGACCATCATTTGATCCATGCAGATCGTACCGATCTGCGGACAGCGGATTCCATCGATCAGAACATCCGATTTGCCCGACAGACAGCGCTTATATCCGTCACCGTATCCGATCGGGAGCGTTGCAACGACAGTCTCGCGATCCGTTACGTATTTCTGACCGTAGCTGATGCCTTCGTTCGGACCGAGCTTTTTCAAGTTCGAGATGTGCGTTACGAGTGAAAGAGCGGGAATCAGCCCGCTTTGCGACGTCGAAACGCCGTCGGGATGGCAGCCGTACATCGCAATGCCCAGCCGTACCATGTCGTAGGCATATCGCTCGGGAGCATCGAGGATCGCACCGGAGTTGGCGGCATGCACGATAGGGCGATAGCCGCGATCACGGATCGCCTGCACCGCCGCATCAAACCGCTGTGCCTGCAGCGCCGTGAACGCAGGATCGTTTTCCGACTTGGCAAAATGTGTGAACACGCCGTCCATGCGAACGTTCGGACAGGCGTCGAAAGCATCGAGCACGGAAACAAGCGCAGCCGGGGAGGGTACGCCGATCCGGTGCATACCGGTATCGATTTTAACGTGCGCATCGGCAGTCTTGTTTTGCCGCGCCGCGGCTTCGGAGAGCGCGTGGACATGCTCGGATGTAAAGACGGCCGGGATCAGATCGTAGCGGACAACTTCGTCAAAGTGCGCGTTGTCGGTCACACCGAGAATCAGGATCGGCTTTTTCACGCCGGCTTTCCGCAGACGTACGCCTTCCTCGCACAGCGCAACGCCGAACATCGAGATGTTGTCATTGTGATCAAGATGCATGCCGATCTCACATAACCCGTGGCCGTACGCATTCGCTTTGATCACCGCGAGCACTTTGGTTTGCTCGGGAAGACCTTTTTTGGATCGTTCAATATTGTGATCAATCGCATCCAATCGGACGATTGCATAGGTACTGCGTAGCATAATATTCCCCCAAAATCAGAGAAAGTTTCTCGAATAGTATAGAGCGAATTCGGCCTCTTGTCAAACGTCTGATTCCATTTTATGCGAAATCTGTGAAAAATGTCGAAAAGATCATAAATTTCACGGAAAAAGTTCATAATTTGTTCAAAAAACTATTGCTATTTTCAAGGGGTGGTGTTAAAATGGGATAGAAATTCAAGATGTAGGGGTTTACCATGGTTCGGATCGTAGCGGGAACTGCGCGCGGCAGGAAACTCGAAACGCCGGATGGACTCGATACGAGACCGACTTTGGACCGGGTCAAGGAAGCAATGTTCGGTTCCTTGCAGTTCGAAGTCCCTTATGCACGCGTGCTCGATCTGTTTTCGGGCAGCGGCAATCTCGGTTTGGAGGCAGCTTCACGCGGCGCGTCGTTTGTGGTCCTGAATGATCGCAATCCGGCCTGTGCCGATCTGATTCGGAAGAATGCCAAAGCGATTGGCCTTGATGCCGTTGTACGCGTCTTGAATGAGGATTATCTTGCGGCAATCAATCTCCTTGCGCGGGAGGGAGAATCGTTCGATATCGTCTTTTTGGATGCACCCTATCAGGACGGAACGGCGCAGCTCGCGGCAGAGGAGCTGTTCAAACGAGAAATGATACGTCCCGGCGGCACGGTGATGATCGAGTTTGCGACAGCGCTCGAACCGCCGCACGGCATCGAAGGGCTGATGCGAATTCGCAGGATGAAACATTACGGGGCATGCAGCTTTGCGCTGCTGGAAGGAGCAAACGAACCATGAAGATCGGCGTCTATCCGGGCAGTTTCGATCCGTTCACAGTCGGTCATCTCGATGTGCTCAAAAGCGCCGTATCGCTGTTCGATCTCGTGTATGTCGCGGTATTGAACAACTCGGAAAAGGATCCGGTGTTTACCGCCGCCGAGCGTGTAGATATGATTGACCGCATGATTGAAGCGGAAGGCTTGCAAAATGTCCGATCCGGCATGTTCGACGGGCTGCTCGTGCGTTATGCCGCACAGGTCGGCGCATCGCATATCATCCGCGGGCTGAGGGCAATCACAGATTTTGAATATGAATTTCAGATCGACGCCGTCAATCGGCATTTGATGAACGAAATTCGAACGGTTTATTTTATGGCGAGTCCGTCCCATTCGTTCCTGAGCAGCAGCAAGGTGAAGGAAATCGGGCGGTTCGGCGGTTCCATCGAGGGCTTGGTACCGCCGTGTAATGAGAACTTTATTCGGGAAAGGTTGGCAAGGCAATGAGTGGCGTACAAACAATGAAGATCTACAGCATTCTGTCCAAGATCGAACAGTTGTTGGATGAAAGTCCGAAACCGAAATTCTCCAACGGTGCGGATCGCAGAATCGTGGATGTCGAGGAATTCAACAACTTGCTCGGCGATTTGAAGGCGCAGATTCCGGAGGATATCCGCAAGGCGGGAGGCATTATCTCCGAGCGGGAAAATACGCTCCGCGATGCGCGCGAGCGTGCAAACGACATTTTGGAGCGCGCACAGAAGGAAGCGGACGAACTGCATGAGCAGGCGCAGGCGGCTGCCGAAAATGTCTATCATCAGGCGGTTTCGGAGTACGAAGCAATGGTGAGCGAGAATTCGGTCTATACGGAAGCTTGCCGCAGGGCAGACGAGCTGCAGGCTGCCGCGGAGGAGAACGCCGATGCGATCACGAACGGCGCGCGTGCCTATGCCGACGACATCCTTGCCGATGTGCAGCGCTATTTGAATGAGTACATGAAGCTGCTCAACAACAATCGTCAGGAGCTTGATGTGCGGCCGCAG
>JAUMVL010000188.1 GCA_030530185.1 Clostridia bacterium
TGGGCAGCCACGCCATCAACGAGGACGTCGGCTGTTATTCCTATCGCGCCACCCACTGGCTGGATACGGAGCTCACGCCGGAACGGTTCTTTGAAATACTCAGCCGCTGCGTTGACGAAGCGGATCGTGGCTATTTCAATCTGGCAGGATGAGCATATTGCCGTAATGCTCAGTACGTATCCGCGTACCGGACAAACCCACCGCCTCCCGGCAGTACCCGGGGAAAGCCTCAAGTGAGAGCCGGGAGCCATACTACGGCACTCCGGAGTACACCTTACAGCCGTCAAGCCCTCCGGAATCAGAACCAGCCATACTCGAAGAGCCGGCCATGAATGAACTGCATTTGCGTGAAACTGCAGCGTTGGAGTTGGCTTCACCTATGACTCTACCGCAACAGGACGCCGGAATACCCCCATTATCGCCGGAGATATATCCATCCATCCTGCGCGGGATATCAAATCACGGCCGGAACTGAACGCAGCAGACGGCATCATATATTTCTGCGTTCGGGCGCAGCTGAGAACAGAAGCGTGATACGATCTGTATATCGGCTGCACCTGAGCCAAACCACATCACGCAGCGAGAAGCGCATCGGAAACGGTGCGCTTCTTTGCTGCAAAAAAACAGGAGGTAAAGGACCGATGAAACGTAAAACGCTCAAGAAAGCCCTTTCGGCATTCTTGTCCCTGCTCATGTGCATGATGACGCTTTTGTCTATCAGCACACCTGTGTTTGCCGCAACGACGGTAGACGCTTACATGGTGGATTTCCCACGCGACGGTGACAGCAACTACTCTGCGACGGCGTGGGGCCACTCTGCCACGTCTCTGATGGGCGGTTGGCGGTTTCTCAACAGCAAATACACAACGGTGCATAGCATCGGCACCTATAACGGTCAAGTCTCGTATTGCATCGAGCCCGGCATCGGGCAAAATGCCGGCGATACTCTCTCCCACAAGGATGAGACATTTTGGGAAAACTACCCCAGCCACCTCAATCCGACCATTTCCCCGGATACCATCAAGGTCCTGCTTGGCCGGATCATGCAGTATGGCTATCAGGGCAATGTATCCACATCCTGGCGTTCTCAGAACGCCTCGGATGCAGCTGCGCTCAGCCATGCAATCGCTACGCAGCTGCTGGTCTGGGAGACGGTTGTCGGCGAGCGTGACGCAAGCTTCAACAAGGTGGATCCCTCCGGCTATGGGAAGAGCGCGGTTTGGAGTTATATCCGGGACGAGCATCCGCTTCGCAGCCAGATCCGCTCCTATTATAATTCCATGGCCGCCAGCGTGCAGAGTCACGCAGAGATCCCCAGCTTCTGCGCACAAAGTATTGGCAGCGCACGCAGCTATGAACTCAAATACGACGGCACGCGATATACCGTGACACTGACGGATACCAATGGAGTGCTGTCGAACTTCTCGTTCAGCTCCTCGGAACCCGGAATCAGCTTCTCCCGAAGCGGGAACCGCCTGACAATCACCTCCGATACGCCGATTGCAGGCGATATCCGCGTAAGCGCCAGCAAGACCAACGGCGTGCGAAGCGGTGTGGTCGTCTGGACGGACGGCAACAAAGGCGCCGGCATTCAGGACGTTGTCACCTACGGCGAAAATGTGTCAGACCCTGTCAGCGCCTATCTTCGGCTTGAGATGGAGGCGCTCGGCACCATGCACCTGGTCAAGACCAGCGAGGATGGCGTTGTGGCCGGCATTTCTTTCACGATCTCCGGCAACGGAATCACCAAGACTGTGACTACCGGCCGCGACGGCACGATTGATGTATCCGAGCTCATGGCCGGCACCTATACCGTAACAGAAGCGGACATTGAGCGTTATACGCCCCAGACTTCACAGCAGGTCACCATTGTCGGTGGGCAGACCTCGACCGTGACCTTCAACAACGTGCTCAAGCGCGGTGCATTGGAGGTGACCAAGACTTCAGAAGACGGATTCGTTGAGGGCGTAAAATTTCGCTTGTACGGCAAAGCCCTTTCCGGCCTGAACGTCGATGAGTATGCGGTAACGGACTCCACCGGCGTGGCTAAGTTCCGCAATGTCCTGATCGGCGGCCCATATACCATCGAGGAGGTCGATACGGCCATTCGATACGTTATCCCTGATCCCCAGTCGGTATCTATCCAGTGGAACCGGGTTGCAGAGCGCAGCTTTGCCAATATCCTCAAAAAGTTTACCGTGACAGTAACCAAGACGGACGCAGAAACCGGAACACCGCAGGGCGACGCCACGCTGTCAGGCGCTAAATACGGGATCTACAAGGGCGGGAAGCTTGTCGATGTGTATTACACAGACGCCAAAGGTCAGTTCACCAGCAAAGAGTATATCTGCGATACCGACTGGACGATCCGTGAAACGGAACCCTCGGAGGGGTACCTCCTCGATACGACGGAACATGCCGTTGGTGCAGCGCCCGGTCAGTATACGGTTGAACACAATACAACGGCTAACGCCGTGACCGAAACGGTAATCAAGGGCAGCATCCGCCTGATCAAGCATATTGATGCGGAACTGGAAACCCCCGAGAACGCGCCAGCCCCGCAGGCGGAGGCTGAGATCCCCGCAGCAACGGAACCCACTGCGCCGGAAGGCTCCGCATATTTTATTAGCCCGGACGCAGCCGAACCGGCAACGGAAGAAACTCCAATGCCCGATCAAGCTGACACGGAAACGCTGGCCGAGTCTGAACCGGAAGCAGCCGATACGCTGATTCCCAGTAAGAATGAAGCGGAGCTAGAACCCGAAAACGGATCTGTACCGACGACGGAGTTCAAACCCTCCGGCAATGCAGGCATTATCGAGCAGCCGGAAGCAGGCGCGATGTTCCAGCTTTATCTCTCAAGTGCCGGAAGCTATGACGCAGCCAAAGATAGCGAGCGTGATCTGCTCGTGACGGATGAAAACGGCGTAGCGCTTTCCAAGGATCTGCCTTACGGCCGCTATACCGTACACCAGATCGAGGGGCGGGAAGGACAGGCCTTTGTTCCGGACTTCACCGTATTCATCAGCTCCGACGGACACCTGTACTCCTATATCCTGAACAACCAGACCATCACCAGCTTCATCCGCGTGGAAAAACGCGATGCTGAGACCGGAAAGATCATTCCGGCAGCAGGAATCGGTTTTCAGGTCAGAGATATGACCTCCGGCGAACTGATTTCACAGACCGTCTATTATCCGGCGCCAGTGACCATCTCCACATTCTATACCGCAGACGATGGCACGCTGATGCTCCCCTGCGAGCTGCCCTACGGCCGCTATGAGCTGATCGAGGTGGCAACCTGCCATGGCTATGTGCTGGATACCGCCCCGGTTCCGTTTACCGTGGATGGGTCAGAGGCTGTCGTGACAGTTACAAAGTCCAACATGGCGCAAAAAGGCGTCATCCGTATCCAAAAGACCGGCGAGGTCTTCAGCAGCGTTGTAAACGAGGGATCCATCTTCCGGCCTGTATATGAGAATACCGGACTTCCGGGAGCAGTCTTTGATATCGCTGCTGCGGAGGATATTTACACCCCTGACGGAACCTTGCGTGCAAAGGCCGGAGACATCGTAGACACCGTCACCACGCAATCGGACGGCATGGCCGCCAGTAAGGCACTCTACCTTGGCAAGTATGTGATCACTGAGAAGCAAGCTCCGCACGGCATGGCGCTTCAGACCGAAGCGCATACGGTTGAGCTGGTATATGCCGGACAGGAGGTTACGGTCACCGAGCTTCGGGCAGATATGTACAATGAACGCCAGCGTGTGGAGATCAGTCTGGTAAAAACCATGGAAACGGATAAGCTGTTCGGCATTGGCCAAAGTGACGAGCTCACGCACG
>JAUMVL010000189.1 GCA_030530185.1 Clostridia bacterium
AACTCCTGACCTCAACATTGCGAACGTTGCGCGCTACCAACTGTGCTAATGCCCCTCAGTTGCAAAAGCTATTATACATGGTTTTCGGAAAAATGCAAGCCTTTTTTTGAAATTTTTTCAAAGATTCGCAGATGCCTCCTTGCGCCCGGATTCCTCCGTTTGCAAAATCGCCGCGGGCTCCTGTTCGTCCGGCGCTTTGAGCACGCGGGTTAAGAACGCCTTTGTGATCGCCTCATAGCGCGGCTGATCGGAAAGGAAACTCAATCCGTGACCGGCATTCGGGAACGTTTCGAGCGTGACGCGATCCGGTGCGGCGGCGGCAATGGCACGGCTCATTTCGCAGGGGACAAACCGATCCGCTTCGCCGTGGATTAAAAGAATCGGGACCGGCGAACGCTTCACCGCGCAAAGAACATCCGCGCTCGGGTCGGAAAGGTCCACGCCGCTGTACAGCCAGGTTCCGAGCCGCAAAAACGGATAGACGAGGCGCACCGGGAGCTTCAGCCCCTTCAAGACGCTTTGCAGGATCGCTTTCGGCGAGGTATAGGGCGCGTCGGCGATGATGCCTTTGACATTCTTTGGCGGCTGCATCCCCGACACCAGCAGCACGGTTGCCGCGCCCATCGAGATGCCGCTCAGCACGATCTGCGTATCTTCGCCGAAGCGTCGAATTCCGTAGTCAATCCAGGCCAGACAGTCGCGGCGCTCCTTGATGCCGAGCGTGATCGCATTCCCCTTGCTCTTAAGATGCGCGCGCTGCTCGATCAGCAGCAGGTTGAACCCAAGCTTTCGGTACAGGATCGCCCCGCCCGAAAAATCGCGCGAAGGCGTCCCGCGATACCCGTGGCAGCAGATTGCAAGCGGCGCGCCGTCTGCATGGTGATAATACCGACCGGACAGCTCCAGCCCGTCGAACGAACGGATCCAAACGCGCTCGAACGGGATTGCATTCAGTCGGTCGATCATGCCGGTGATCGTTTTTTGCAGCGGACGAAACTGCTCGGTGTCGGCAAGGTGGTAGTCGTCGTTCTGCCGCCGGTTCGGCGAACGAAACGCGATTCGCCACAGCGCATATGCGATCAGCTGCGCCAGAAGCAGTATGCCGATCAGCGTCCAAAAAAGGTATCTCATAAGCGCTCCATCGTTATAATCCGGTGTGGCCGGCTTCGGCCGGAGCCGCTGCCGGCGCAGGTGATACAGGTTCGGGCTCCGGCGACAAAGCCGGGTCCGGGGTCGGTTCTGCGGAAGGCGCATCGGTTCTATTCGGGGTGGGCGTCGGACTCGCCGGCACAAAATAGGTCGGGCGCGCCGTATAGGATGCGTTCGGCTTCAGCGTCGGGACGAGCAGCGCGTCCGCATACGCGGGCAGCTGCAAATACGGGTTGTGCGGATCGGGATCGGTCGGATCCCATCCATACTGATGGTTGCCGTCCATATACGGCTCCTCATAGATCAGCGCGGGCTTTTCGGGCGGGATCGGGCCGACGTCGTCGGTAATTGTAACGCCCGTGCCGATGCGGCAGTTGCGGTAGATCCAGTAGCAGTCCCCGACGAGCATACGCACGCAGCCGTGCGAGACATCCGTGCCGAGCTTTTCGTACTCAGCAACAAGAATCTGCTGTTTTCCGTTCGGAAGGTAGGTTTTGTGCTGCCCGGCCGACGGAATCGTATGGAACAAATAATGCCCGTAAAAGCGGCTCGCATACTGCGCGTACACCATGACGCCGTTCAGCCGCGACATGGCCTTGTACTCATACTGATTCGTGATCGAAAACGTTCCGCGCGGGGTATACCGGCCCTGATCGCCCGTGGAGCAGATGAAGACGTGCTCGATCTCCCAGCTCCCGTCCACGGCCAGAAAGGCAACGACGGAC
This sequence comes from Clostridia bacterium, assembly GCA_030530185.1. Classification (GTDB taxonomy): domain Bacteria; phylum Bacillota; class Clostridia; order Christensenellales; family CAG-138; genus UBA3792. Next base: position 1,875 of record JAUMVL010000189.1, read on the forward strand.
TCGGACCCGATGAACACCGAGAGGTGGCGTTCTCCGTCCTTTTTCGGATCCTGCTTCGGCGCATACGGGGAGACGACGACGGCGTCGGTATCGACCGGCAGACCGCCCGGGATCATTTGACCGTTCTCGTTTGCCGGATAGAACGCGGGCTCGAACCCGGAAAAGACGCCGTACACGAGATACGACGGCTCCTCCGCCTTGCTGTCAAGCAAGTGCCCGGTATGTTCGGTCGGCACAAAACGCTTTTTGATGCGAAGCGCATCCATGTCAAGCGGATCGCAAATGCCCGGTTGTTCCTCCGCCGCATCGATCGGATTCGTACCCGCGAGCGCGCCGGTTTCGTCGGCCGGGAAAACGGCCCACGTCTCCTCTGTCACCACATCGTCGGTCAAGGTGCGGATCACGCCGGTGGTTCGATACTCGACAACGCCGTTGTCATTCGTAAATGCATAGAGCGGAACGGCGGAAGGCTCGGACACGAGCTGATAATACGCCGGAATCTCCTGCGCGTCCGGCGCGGCTTCCCGCTCCGGCTCGAGGATCTCAACCTTGGAGGTCGGTGTCGGCACGGGCGTGGGCGTTGCGGTCGGCACGGCGGTGGAAGGTACCGGCGTCGCTTCGGTCATGGTTTCGACCACGGGCGCGCACGCAAAAAGCAGCATAGAGCCAAGAAGGATCCATGTAAAGTTCCAAAGTGAATGGTTGTGTTTCGCGGGCAAATACGGCATAGGGTCAGTTTGCAAGACGATCGGCGATCGTCCGCGCAACGTAAACGCCGCTTGCGGACGCATGCGACAGCGAATGCGTAATGCCGCTGCCGTCGCCGATGATGAACAGCCCCTTGTACATGGTTTCCAGATGCTCGTCGAGCGCAACTTCCATATTGTAGAATTTGACCTCGACGCCGTAAAGCAGCGTATCGTCGTTCGCGGTGCCCGGCGCGATCTTATCGAGCGCATAGATCATTTCGATGATGCCGTCCAAAATCCGCTTTGGAAGCACAAGACTGAGATCGCCCGGCGTGGCGTTCAGCGTCGGGACCGTGGTCGAGCGCTCGATGCGCTTATCGTTGCTTCTGCGGCCGCGGATCAGATCGCCGAAGCGCTGCACCATGACGCCGCCGCCAAGCATGTTGGAGAGGCGTGCGATGCTCTCGCCGTAGCCGTTGCTGTCTTCGAACGGTTCGGAGAAGTGCTTGGACACGAGCAGCGCAAAGTTCGTGTTCTGCGTCTGCTTTTTCGGATCCTCGTAGCTGTGGCCGTTGACGGTGACGATGCCGTTGGTGTTCTCGTTTACCACGATGCCGTGCGGATTCATGCAGAACGTGCGCACGTTATCCTCGAATTTTTCGGTGCGGTAGACGATCTTGCTCTCATACAGCTCGTCCGTCAGGTCGGAGAACACGACCGCAGGCAGCTCGACGCGCACGCCGATGTCGACGCGGTTCGATTTGGTCGGGATCTTCAGACGCTTGCAGACATCCTCCATCCACTTGCTGCCGCTGCGACCGACGGAGACGACACAGTTGGCGCTTTCAAACTCGCCGCGCCCGGTCATGGCGTGATACACCCCTTCCGCGTCGATGGTCAGGTCCTCGACCGTTGTATCGAAAAAGAATGAGACGCGCTCGGAAAGGTAGTGATACAGGTTCTCCAGCACGACGTAGTTGATGTCGGTGCCGAGATGGCGCACGGATGCGTCGAGCAGATTCAGTTTATGCTGAATGCAGATACGCTTGAAACCCGAGCCTGCGGTGGAATACAGCTTGGTTCCCTCGCCGCCGTAGCGCATGTTGATGGCGTCCACGTAATGCATCAGGTCGAGCGCCTGCTTTTTGCCGATGTATTCATACAGCGTGCCGCCGAAATCGTTGGTGATGTTATACTTGCCGTCGGAAAAGGCGCCTGCGCCGCCGAAACCGCTCATGATCGAGCAGGTCTTGCAATGGATGCAGGCTTTGATTTT
>JAUMVL010000190.1 GCA_030530185.1 Clostridia bacterium
TGATAGATCACGGCTTCCTTCCACCACGCAGGCTTGACCGAGCCGACCGCGCCCGGGATGCGGTCGGCCGGTACGCCGGTTTCCGCATTGACCAGCGCAACGAGCGCGCTCCAAAACGCCGCTCCGAGCCGCTTTTCCGTGAGAGAGGAAAGCGTTTTCAGGCGCAGTCTCCCGACGATCGGGTTTGTGATCCACTTCTCGGAAATGTTCAGCTGCAGCAGCACCTTTTCGATCACATCGTGCCCAACCGGCGTTTCCCAAAGCGCCCGCACGGTGCTGTTCATGGAAAGCTTCTCCATCTCAATCGCCCCTTCTTTCGTTCTGTTCATTCGGTCCCCGCACGCCGCGATTGACCGCTGCTGCCTGCATGGCGCCGGCCGCAGCACCCGCAAGATAAGCCATCGCCATATTGGGATCCTTCAAAACCGCATGCGCCTGCAGCTCCTGAATCATGGCGGCATCCACAACATACAGCGCTTCGATCGCTGCCGAAACAATCGTGATGCCGTATTGTGTCTGCGTCTGTTCGGTAAACCGCTGCCGCAGCAGTTCGCGGAGCTTCGGTATGCAGCCCGGAATTTGCGAAGGCCGGATTCCCTCTTCCGTCAGCTCAAACAGCGCCGTTTGCAGCGCGGTAAGCAGCCGGGAATGCAGCTGCCCGTTCAGCCGATTGCAGAGGTAAACATCCCCGATATTGCCGATCAGCGCACGATACAGTTTTTCCGGATCGGTAACACGGTAAGAATACACGCCCCGACACAGCACGGACGCCTCCAAATCCAGACCGATGGCGGCATCCCCGGTCCGTATCGGTACCGGAGCGGGTGTTTCAAATCGGTTATCGGTTATTTCTTTGGTATTGACATAATACACCCGATGCTGTATGGGCTGTACGTCTCCGCCGCCGAAGCCGACGCGCTCCCAAACATCTTTGACATAGCCGTTTAAGCCTCCCGGATGGTTCGGGTCCTCAAAAAGGTGCGCACCCGGCTCGGTGCAGACATCCACGATCTTGCCCTGCGCAACCACAATCACGGCCTGCCCGTCGGCAACCGTCAGCAGCGATCCGTTTGTGAGCACACCGTCGTCCACCCGCGTATTGGCGCTGCGCGCCCCGATCCGCTTCCGCCCGCGCACAAGCAGCGTTTTGTCACCGAGCGCATCGCATGCAAATTGTTCTCGCCATTGCTCTTCGAGCACATGCTTTGCCGCGCTCAATGTCGCCTTGATGAGTCCCATAAGTCTCCTCTGTCCGTATCGTTTGCTTCATTTTAGCATACTACGCCGGTAAAAGCAACGTAAACAAAGGGGAATGGTTTTTTGCTGCATTCTCTGTGTTTTTCGGAACCCTGCGGAATTTATTGACCCGGGCGGAAAAATCGTTTACAATAAAGGGTATGAAACATGAACGGCGGTATCGTTCCACAGGCGGAGGAGGCGGCCTGAACCGGCTCCGGATCGCCCCATATCTGCAAATTCTGCTCGGTCTCGCGATCCTTGCGGCCGTGATTTGGTTTTTGTACGCTGTCGTTTACCCGGTTTCACGCAATCTTGCGCATGGCATCTCCCCGTTTGCAACGCAGACCCCGATCGGCGCAACGCCTGTTCCATCGCCGACGCCTTCCCCGACGCCCGATCCCGCCGCGGATCATCCCCTCTACACCTCCGATCTGACCGCCGTGCAGCGCGAGATCGTGATCCCCGAATACCAATACCTTGCCGATCCGTTCGTATACGACGGAAAGATTTACTTTGTTGCAGGAAACTATACGATTGACGGCACGGCGGCGTTTGTCCGGCTTGTGACGTACAGTCCCGAAAGCGCGCTGCACAACTTTCTTGCGCTGCCGCTTACCTACAAGAGCATCCGCTATCCCGTCATGAATGAAAAGTGGATCGTCTATCTCGACGCAACCGCTTCCGGCGGCGGGCGCATCGCCGCTTTCAACCGTATCACGCAACAAGCGTATACCATTAAAACCGTGCACGTCGGAATGCCGAAACCGCAGCTGATGGGCGACATTGCGATCTGGATGGAGCGCACGGGACAATCACGCGACAAACTGTTCGCCTGCGATCTGAACACCGGTGAAACGGTCACCCTCGAAATCTACGACAACAGCGAATACGGCATGTCCGATCCGTGCGTCTTTGACGATACGCTCTATTATGTCGATCCCGACGGAAAACTGACCGCATGGACGCTCTCCTCTAACGACAAGCGCATTATTGAAACCGGGACCTACGTGCACGATCCGAAGTGCAACGGAAACTATTTGGCATACCTTTCCGCCAACCACGGGGAAGACAGCGAACTGATGCTCGTAACGGATGACGGCATTGTTCCGGTCGCCTCCGGCGTTTATGACTTTGCGCTCGGAGATACCTTTCTCGCTTACAGTCGCTACAACCGGAATTACGTCTACTTCCCAGCTGACGGGACGACCTTCTGCACGACGCGCAGCGATGAAACCTCTATGGTGATCGGCGCAGGGGAAAAATATCTGATCTGGATGGACGTCACCTGGCGGGACAAGGATATATCGGAATTTATGATCATTGAGTAGTTTCAGACAATTCAAAAAAATTAGTCAATTTGTAAATTATACTTGATAAAATGATGATATTGAATTACAATAGCGACATCAAGTGAACGCGAGGTGTCCTTTATGAACGTTTGGTTGATTCGGATTTGCGGAATTCTGACAATTACGGCGGCGGTGGCTTTGATCTTTTTGATCATGCGAGGCAAACAAACTGCATCCCATGAAGAAGCATACGACGAACGTCAAAAATTGGAACGTCTCAAAGCGGCGCATGCGGGATTTTTGGCCATGCTGGCGGGGACTGCTTTGTTTTTCGTTATTTCGTCATTTTCGGACGAAATGCTGTCCTGGGCGCGGCTGTGGATGTGTGCGGTACTGGTTTTCGGTGTAGGCATCTATGCCGTATATGCGATTTTCTCCGATGCGTTTCTGTCGTTGAAACAAAAACCGGGCTGGTATCTCGGAATTGTTGGTCTGGCTCTGCTCGGCAACGGGATTGGGTTGATACCGACCTTTGCCGACGGAGCAACATTCCTTGAGGCAATTCAATCCTCAAAGGTCGTCTCCTTTGCGATAATTCTATTGTTTTTGATCATTGGTATTGCGCTGATGATCAAGATACTGATCGATCGGCGGGAGCATGAATGAGATGAAAAATCTGAAACTCAAAGCTGCGCGGGCGGCACTCGACCTATCGCAGCAGGCACTGGCCGATGCGGTCGGCGTCTCACGTCAAACGATCAATGCGATTGAAAAGGGCGATTACAATCCGACGATCCGGCTGTGTATCAGCATCTGCAAGGTACTGCACAAATCGCTCGATGAACTGTTTTGGGAGTAAGCAACTTTTTCCCTTTTCCTTTCAAAAGGAGACCTTATCAAAGAAGGAAGTCAATGCATGAAAGAAAAAACCGTTTTTGTATGCGGCGAATGCGGGTATGAAACGCCGCGCTGGATGGGCAAATGTCCGCAATGCGGCAGCTGGAACACGCTCATCGAAGAGGAGCGCATTGCGCCGAAGCGCACGGCAAAAAGTCTCACAAGCAAAGCGGTGCCGCTGCAATCCGTCTTAGTGGACGCACAGCGCCGCAGCTCGACCGGTATCGGCGAATTGGACCGCGTGCTTGGCGGTGGACTCGTGAGCGGCATGGTCGTGCTGCTCGGCGGTGATCCGGGAATCGGTAAATCCACCCTGCTTTTGCAGGTTGCAGACAAACTCAGCGAAACGAACACCGTGCTGTACGTTTCCGGCGAGGAAAGCCGTTCGCAGATC
>JAUMVL010000191.1 GCA_030530185.1 Clostridia bacterium
CAACTGAGGTACTGGGACATATTCAATTTTATGCGGCTTTTGGATTCGAACGATCTGCCGCTTAGGAGGCGAACGCTCTATCCGGCTGAGCTACAGAGACTCTTAAAAACACTATTCAATTTGAACTCCCCCGCCGTCTGCATTTGGGCTGCAAGGCGGATGAACTGTCGTAACCTTAGGAGGCGGACCCTCTATCCTGTTGAGGTACGGAGACTTATGCACTTTTCAATTACTCGCCATCCCAACTACTATCGACTCTTAGGACGTGAACGCTCGATCCGTTTGAGATGCGGAGCATTGGGGGGCAGGCAACTACTGATGAATGCACAAAGGCGGGCGCGGCAGCGGGTGCCGCACCGGATGGATCAGTATTGCAAAATTGTATCGACGGAATAGCCCTTGAGCGTTTCGCGTCCGGGAAGGTCCGTGAGCTCGATCACAAAGCAGCAATCCACAACCGTACCGCCGGCCTTTTCGCACAGTTTGGCGCAGGCGAGGGCCGTGCCGCCGGTGGCAAGCAGATCGTCGACAACCGCGACGCGCTGGCCGGGCTTGATCGAGTCGACATGAATCTGCAGCTCGTCGGTACCGTACTCGAGCGCATACTCATGGCTGATCGTCTTATAGGGGAGCTTTCCGGGCTTCCGGGCAAGGACGAGGCCGACATTCAGCGCGCGTGCAAGCGCCGCACTGAAAATGAAACCGCGTGCTTCGGGGCCGACGACGACATCCACCTTCTTCTCGCGAAGGCGAGCGGCCATCTGGTCGATCAGCTCGCGGAACCCATCGGGATCGGCAATGAGCGGGGTGATGTCACGGAACAGGATGCCCTCTTTCGGGAAGTCGGGAATACTGCGAACCAATGCTTTGAGATCCATACAATCCTCCTTGGGAAAGCATCGCTTTCCGATAAATTCGGTTCCGATCAAACGGACTTATATAGTATAGCACTTTTTTGCCGGGATGGAAAGGGGCTTTTTACGGTTTTCGGCGCATATTAGAAAAATACAGTTCGGTGCATCAGACGGCACTTGCCATTAGAACGACATTACGGCATCGATCAGCTGCAAGTAGGTATAACCGCTTTCCTCGTAGGTATCAAATACGCCGGTGACAGTCAGTTCCCCATAGACGGCGGGGTAGTCGTCCGGATAGCGGTGTTCGCCGGCAAGGACAAACTCAATGCCTTGTGCACAGCAGGCCGTTGCATCGGCGATAATGCAGGCGTAGTAGTTACGCGTTTCGGTTTCGAAGACATCTAAAATGCCCTTCATGCGAACGATCTTGCCGACGTAGTTTTCGGGATGGCTTATCATATCGTATACTTGCGAATAGACCATCGTCGCATTCATGGCAGTTAAATCGATATTGATTACAGGGTACTCTGCAGGCAGCGGAGCAGCGGTGGGCGAGGGTTCTTCAAAGTTCTCAAAATCATCTTCCAAATACGGCTGTTCGGACGGCTCTGATGGAAGCACCGCCGGCCCTTCGGTGGAGGTGGCCGCATTGAGCACATCCGAAACAGTCAAAGGTTGGCTGCCAATGGCGTGCTGCTGAGCGGGCGTGCAGGCGATAAGCAGAAACAGGGAAAGAAGGATAGGGATGATGCGTGTCATGCTTTGCCTCCAAGTATTTTTCCAAAGAGAGTAAACAGGGCGAATGCGGCAATGTCAACAGCGACGATCGTTGAACCGACCGGCGTCCCCGCGGCAATCGAGATCAAAAGTCCGAGCAGCGCGCACACGACGGAAAGGACTGCCGAACAGATCGTGACTGAACGGAAGCTTTTGAAAAGCCGCATCGCCGACAGGGCCGGAAAGATCACAAGTGCGGAGATCAGCAGCGAGCCGACGAGGTTCATCGCCAATACGATAATCACGGCGATTACGACTGCAAGCAACAGATTGTAGAGGTCTGCATGAATGCCTGTGGCCTTGGAGAAACTCTCATCAAATGTGACCGAAAAGATCTTGTGGTAGAACAGTATAAAGATCGCAACAACGGCGATCGACAGCACAACGCAAAGCCAGACCTCGGCCTGGGTCAGCGTCAGGATCGAGGTCGAGCCGAACAGCGACGAACAGACATCGCCGGACAGATTCGACGACGAAACCGGGAAAATGTTCATCAGAAGATAGCCGATTGCAAGAGAGCCGACCGAAATCATGGCGATCGCGGCGTCGCCCTTGATCTTGGCATTCTGTCCGGTACGGAGCAGCAGAATTGCCGATATCGTCGTAATCAAAAGTACCAGCGGCATATCGTTCGTAACATGCAGTACGGCGGCGATCGCCATCGCACCGAACGCGACGTGAGACAGACCGTCCCCAATGAATGAAAAGCGCTTGAGCACCAACGTCACGCCGAGCAGGGACGAGCATAACGCAATCAGTACGCCGACGATCAGTGCGTACCGGACAAACGGGAACTGCAGATACTGCAACAGCTTGGAAAACAGGTCCGTCATGCGTCGGTCCCTCCTTCCGCAAAGCGGCGATAGAGCGGGCTTTGCATGTATTGCGTCTTGGTGCCCCAAAAGACGGTTTTGCCGATGTGCAGCACATGACTTGCAAAGTGTGCGGCAGCATCGATGTCATGCGAGATCATCAGGATTGTCGTACCCTCGCGGTTCAGCGATTCGATCAGCTGATATAGCTCGGACGTCACGACCGGATCGAGGCCGGAGACCGGCTCGTCGAGCAGGAGCAGCTTTTGCGTTGCACAGAGCGCGCGCGCCAGCAAAACACGCTGCTGCTGTCCGCCGGACAGTTCGCGGTAGCAGCGATTCTTCAGCGGTTCCAAACCGAGCTTGTGCAGGTTCTCTTCGGCAAGGGCTTTTTCCGCCTTGGAATAGAACGGCCGCAGACCGCACCGCGCTTGACAGCCGGACAACACGATTTCCCATACCGAGGCGGGGAAGTCGCGCTGAACGACGGTCTGTTGCGGCAGATAGCCGATTTCATTCTTGGCAAGACCGTCGCCCCAAAGCACTTTGCCTTCGATCGGCGCGGTCAGCCCGAGGATCGTTTTCATCAGCGTGCTTTTGCCGGAACCATTTTCTCCGACAATGCAAAGGTAGTCACCTGCCTCGACCGAAAAGCTCAGATCGTGCAGAATTTCGTGCCCGTCATAGCCGAGCGAAAGATGATCGCAAATCAGTTGTGCCATGGTATCTCCCGGTAGACCGCAGGGAGGCGTGCTCCCCGCGGCAAAATGATGGTTGTTTAGTGGAGTGCCTGCTTCCATACTTCGAGGTTTTGTGCCATGCGATCCAAATACGATGTGCCGTTTTGCACTTCAACCGCCGTCACGGATTGCAGGGAATCGAGCGTCAGGATGGCCTGATCCTTTGTTTTTGTTGCCTGCCGGATGGTCCTTGCGATGGTGCCGTCTGCGCTTTCGATCTGCAAAATTGCGGGAAGACCGAGTTCGTCAAGCTTTCCGGCAAGGAAAACGATCGTTTCAAAGCTTGCTTCGGTTTCCGCCGAGCATCCGGCAAACGCAGCATAGTAAGAAAGATCGTAATCGTCGACCAGATAGCGGAAGGGAAACCGATCGCCGAACAGCACAGTGCGATAGGTCGCGCCGTTCACTGCTTCGGCATACGCCGCATCGAGCGTATTCAGCTTGGCAATATAGGTATCGGCGTTGCTGCGATAGAGCGCGGCATGATCCGGATCGGCTGTTCCAAGGCGGGCGGCGATTGCTTCACACAAATAGGCGGCATTCTTTAACGAGAGCCAAACATGCTCGTCATAT
>JAUMVL010000192.1 GCA_030530185.1 Clostridia bacterium
ATTTGCGTTATCCGAGCGTCACGTCCAAAATCATCATCAGCACGAAGCCGAGCGCAAACGCGATGGTGCCCCGGTTGCTGTGCGCGCCTTCAGACATTTCGGGAATCAGCTCCTCTACGACGACATAGAGCATCGCGCCGGCGGCAAACGCGAGCATATACGGCAGAACCGGGACAACGACGCCCGCGGCAAGGATCGTGAGCCATGCCGCCACCGGCTCGACCGCGCCGGACAGCACGCCGTACCAGAACGTCTTACCCTTTGCCATGCCCTCTGCGCGCAGCGGCATCGAAACAATCGCGCCCTCCGGGAAGTTCTGAATCGCAATACCGAGTGCCAGTGCCAGCGCTCCCGCGCGGCTGATGCCTGCGTTGCCGGCCAGCCAGCCGGCATACACGACGCCGACCGCCATTCCCTCCGGGATGTTGTGCAGCGTCACCGCAAGGATCAGCTTGGTTGTGCGTTTCATGCCCCGACCGCTCGGTCCTTCGCTCTCCATGTTCATATGCATGTGCGGCGTCAGCACGTCGAGCAGCAGTAAAAACCCGATGCCGACCAAAAACCCCACCGCCGCCGGTACAAACGACAGCACGCCCATCGCTTCGCTGCTCTCGAGCGCCGGCTCGAGCAGGCTCCAAAACGACGCCGCCACCATGACGCCCGCCGCAAACCCCGTCAGTACCTTCTGCAGTCCGGTTGAAATCTGTTTTTTCAACAGCAGCACCATCGCCGCGCCAAGTCCCGTACCCAAAAACGGAATCAGCGTTCCTTCCAAAATGGATCCGATCATAAAGTATCTCCTGTTCTTTTGATGCGATTCCTATTCAGCATAGTATCCCGCATCGGGTCTTTTGTCTATCTTTTTTGGTTCGTGTTCTTTCTTTTCTTTTTGTTGGGGGTGTTCTTCTTTTGTTCCTTTTTCTTCCTACGGTGAAGAAATCTGCTTTCATGTGTCTCGCTCGTTGATATGGCTTAATGTCTTTGCGGTTGCTTCCGATGTTACCCTGCAAGCCGTCAGCTGTCTAACCAAGACGGCAAACTGTTTCAGCCACGGAATGACAATTTCTCCGTTCACCGCATATGGAAGTTTCTTAAAAGTGCTTTCGTTTTGCGCCTCTGACGCCATGCTAAGAAGAAAAATTCTATCGTCCTTCATACTCTCTTTCTGCCAGGGTAGCTCGTCCAGATCGAAACTCGCTGTCCCCGGCGCAAGGTCGTTCAAGTCCTTCCTGTCCCTCAAAAAAGTTATTAGCTTTTTCTGACTTTCTGTCTGTTCAAAAGCATCTGCAGCACAGATCAGAAGATCCAGAAAACAGTCCGTTCCCTGATTAGACATGACGATTTTTTCATTCTTTGGCGTTGCTTCATTGCATCCAATGATATTGCTCATTTTATCTATAAATCCTCGTTTCGTTCAGCCCGTACAAGGATGATTCTCATATCGGTCACGTAGCTACCAGTTCTTTATTCTACTCCTGATCCCGTTCGGAATCGCTTTTCCCCTTGAACTTTCTGCCCACGCCGAAATCCGAGTTAATCAAAGTGCCGCGCTGGATGGCATCAAATCCGAATTTACCCCGGATCGCACTGACCGCTTTATCAAGCCTTTCGCGCTTCTCACGATTCTTCTGCAGCTCCGGTTCGTCAAACAGAGAAAGCTGCTCCATTGCGGCATCTTTGGAAACGTTCGTCAAGGCGACGCCCATCAATCGCAAAGGACGCCGGTCCCTCCAAAGCTCCTGAAGCAGTTTCTTTGCCGTCTCATATACGACGCTTGCCGAATCCGTTGCGTAAGGCAGCTTCGTCTGATGGGATCGGTTCTGAAAATCCAAATAGCGGATGGAGACGGAAACACCGTTAGCCCGCATCCCTTCGCTCCGCATGTGCTCGGTCACGCTGTCGCAAAGAGCCAGCAGAATCGTCTGCGCCGTTTCCATGGTCGTGACGTTTTCTTCGGTAGTGATGGAATTGCTGAATCCCTTTGCCTCTTCCGGCATATCGCGGACGGGAGAATCGTCTATGCCGTTGGCATACGCATGTGCCTGTCTTGCGGACTTATCGCCGATCAATGCCCCCAGCATGCCAATGTCTGCCTGTGCAAGATCGCCGATCGTTTTGATCCTCGCTTCATTCAGCTTCGCTACCGTTGCCTTGCCGACAAACAGCAGATCGCCGACCGGAAGCGGCCACATTTTTGCGGGGATCTCCTCCGGAAACAGGGTGTGGACCTTATCGGGCTTTTCAAAATCGCTTGCCATTTTAGCACACAGTTTGTTGCGCCCGATCCCGACATTCACGGTAAATCCCAGTTCATCCCGAATTCTGTCCTTGATCTCCGTTGCCAACGCAATCGGATCGGGATAGACCCGCGAAGTCCCCGAGAAGTCAAGAAAGCACTCGTCGATGGAGAACTCCTCCATAAGAGAGGTATAGCCCCGACAGATCGCTTTGAATGCACGGGAATTTGTGGAATACAATTTGAAATCCGGCGGTGCGACAATCAGGTTCGGACACTTCCGCAGCGCCATGCTCAGCGGCTCGCCTGTTTTCACGTCGAACTTCTTTGCAGGGATCGACTTAGCAAGGACGATACCACGGCGGGTTTTCGGATCGCCGCCGATGCATGACGGAACAAGGCGAAGATCCGGCTGTCCGTCCTTCACCCGCTTTGCTGCCTCCCATGAGAGGAAGGCGCTGTTCACATCTACATGAAAAATCAATCGTTCCATTATGAATATACAATATCTTTTTCGCGGCTCACCTGCAAGAGAATCGTCGAAAAAGCAAAGAGATATTTCGTATCATTTGACAGCTATCCCTGTAATGAAAACTGGGCAGTGCCTCACCAGCACGGATTTTCGTGTCCAAAACTATGGACTCGAATCAATAATACCCGCTTAATGAAAAACTTAATTCTTGAAAACAAATGTGAGTTGCTTATAATGAGGCCATAAGGTTTGTGATATAAGTTTTTCATTAAAACAGAGGTGCTGCTATGAAACCAGTCAGAAAAGACTACTATCCCCGCATTGAGGAGTTTATCAATGCGTATCGGAAGTCATACGGAACGGCCCCTTCGATCAAGGAGATCGCCGCTATGCTGCAGGTCAGCAATGCAACGGCATGGCGGTATGTCCAAAGAATGGCACAGGAAGGTATTATCGAATACCGGGGCGGGTACGGACGCATCATGACCATGCAGGATCAGCCGCCGGAACAGTTTGTCGATGTTCCCGCCGTCGGTGCAGTATCCTGCGGGTTACCCGCTTTTGCAGAAGAAAACATCGAAGAATACGTTCGCTTTCCGAGAAAATGGGTTGGCTCCGGCAATAACGTTTTCATTCTGCGGGCTAACGGCCACTCTAGACTGCCTCATCTCACAAACCGATATTTGCCCTTGCCCTGACCTTCCGCCTTTGCAATTGCTCCTACGTTTAACAGCTTCTTTAATAGCGCAGATGCCGCCGCAGGGGAAAGGCCTGTGACAGTGCAGACATCTGTCCGCCCGAATACCGTTTGGAACCCGAATGTATCGAACATTGCTTTTGCCTGTCGGATTGCATTTTCTTTTCCGTTTGCCGATTTCAGAAGATTTGCATACGGAAAAAAGGAGGCAAAGTCTTGTTTGCTTGCGTCAATGTCTTGTATGCTCGTTTGAATATCTTGTTTGTTCGGCTGAATGTCTGGTTTGATCTGCCCACTGATGTGCAGATAGCGAT
>JAUMVL010000004.1:0-13097 GCA_030530185.1 Clostridia bacterium
AATCTTGGTATCGGAAAGGGGACCGATTATGAAACGTCTTTTTCTTCTTTGGCTGGCGGGCATCCTTCTTTTAGGCTGCGCCGAAGCAAAAGCCCCCGAGAATCAAATCATGGACGGAGACGGAATGATGAACAGTTATGTGAAAATCACACCGGAAGAAGCGCAGGAACGGATGAAAAAGGACGATGGACATGTCGTCGTCGACGTGCGCCGGCAGGACGAATACGATGCGGGCCACATTCCCGGCGCCATTTGCCTTCCGAACGAGAGTATCGGCGCCGAACGTCCCGCGCAGCTTGCGGATTTGGATCAGATCATCCTGGTCTACTGCCGCAGCGGCAACCGCAGCAAGGAGGCCGCGCAAAAGCTGTTCGATCTCGGCTATTCGCGCGTATACGAATTCGGCGGCATTCTGGACTGGACCGGCGAGATCGTAACCTCCGATGAAGAATTCCCGATGGACCCGATTCCGATCCTCTGCATCGGCGTCGGCGATACGCGCTTTACCGCAACTTTGGAAAACAATTCCTCGGCGGATGCGCTGCTTGCGCGGCTGAGCACGGAACCGCTGGAACTGACGCTGCACGATTACGGCAATTTTGAGAAGGTCGGCGCGCTTCCGTACGAGCTTCCGACCAACGACGAACGAATTACGACCGTTCCCGGCGATATCATTTTGTATCAGGGCAATCAGATTACGATCTACTACGACGAAAACACTTGGAGCTTTACACGGCTTGCGCGCATCGAAACGGTCACGCAGAATGCGCTCAAAGCGGCTCTCGGCGACGGAGACGTTACGGTCCGCTTTTGGATCGAATGGACGGAATAAGAGACAACCTGCGTATGAAAGAGAGAAAGGCAACCATGCTGTGGATCCTCCTTGCTGCGGTGCTGATGATAATCGTCTGCGCCGTGCTGTTTGTTCGTTCCCCCTATTTTACGCGCCTCATGTTCGGCATCTCCGACCGTCAACGCGATCGCGGTCTGACAACGCCGGAGACGGTGCTTAGAATCGACGATCAGCGATACGGCGACGATCCGATGCAGGTCTTTGATGTCTACTGTCCGAAAGGCACGACCGGGGCACTGCCGACGATTGTCAGCATCCACGGCGGCGGCTATACCTATGGCGACAAGAATGTGTATCAGTACTACTGCATGTCGCTTGCCGAGCGCGGGTTCACGGTCGTCAACTTTTCCTATCGTCTTGCCCCGCGGCATAAGTACCCGGCGCCGATCGAGGACACGAACGCCCTGATGACCTATGTCCTGGCCCATGCAGAGCAGTATCACATCGATCCGAACAACATCTTTTTCGTCGGCGACTCCGCAGGCGGACAACTGAATGCCCAGTATTGCACCGCGGTCACAAATCCCGCGTATGCCGAGCGGCTGCATCTCGTCATTCCGGCCTTCACGCTGCGCGCAACCGCGCTGAACTGCGGTGTTTATGACAAGAACGATATTACATCGTCCATGCAATACTATCTTGCAAACGAGCAGGATGCGGACGAACTCGATCTCTTCCCGTACATCACCGCCGATTTTCCGCCCGCCTTCGTGATGAGCGCGACCGGTGATCTGTGTCTGCCGTTCGCAAAGCCGATGCACGACTTTTTACAGGCGCAGGGCGTGGAAAGCGAACTGCATATCTACGGAGACGAGAACGAAAAACCGCCGCACGTTTTTCATGTCAATATCAAGACCGCTCTTGCGGCGCGATGCAACGACGAGGAATGTGCGTTCTTCCTCACACATCTGCATTGACGGATTTCATACGGCACAGCAACACCGGTTGCCATTGCGGCACGCTTGTGCTATGATGAGGTATCCTTTTTCTTTTCGGAGGGAAACAATGAAACGAACACCGATTCAGAATCGCATACTCCCCGACTATACGCGCGGGGAAGAAATCATGAACATGGTCAGCCACATTGTGGGCGGCGCCGTCGGCGTGCTCGTGCTCGTGTTCGGCATTCTCTTTTCCGTCCTGCACAAAAACGCCTGGGGCATTGTCAGCGCCGCCATCTACGGTGCGGCCATGATCTGGCTCTACACGATGAGCAGCGTCTACCACGGACTGAAGCCGAGCCGCGCCAAAAAGGTCATGCAGGTGCTCGACCATTGCACGATCTATGCGCTGATCGCCGGAACCTATACGCCGATCCTGCTCGTCAGTCTGCGTCCGCTATACCCCGTTCTGGCCTGGGTCTGCTTCGGTCTTGAATGGGGTCTGCTTGCGCTGACCACGACACTGACGGCGATCGACCTGCGCAAATACCGTGTTTTTTCGATGATTTGCTACATCTTCATGGGCTGGCTGATCATCTTCCTTGCTCCGCAGACGATCGAAGCCATCTCGATGGACGGGTTTTTATGGCTGCTTTGGGGCGGCATCGCCTACACGATCGGGGCGATCCTTTACGGCATCGGCAGCAAGCATCGCTGGTTTCATTCGATCTTCCACATCTTCGTCCTGCTCGGAAGCATCCTGCAGGCCGTTGCGATCCTGTTTTTCGTATTGAACCGCTGACCCGTACCGACTTTTCGATTGATCTCGGGCGCTGTCAATGAAACCTTTTTGCGCCCACCGGTTTTATGAAACGATTGTGTCGGACAATTTCATTGTTTGGTTTGCTCGCGCTGCTTCTGCCGGCAGGCTGTGCAAAGCCTGCCGTAACGGTGCTCGCGCCGACCGAAACACCGGTCCTCCTTGAAACGGCTTTGCCGGTGATTGCCGTCGAAGCCGCGGTCGCAACGCCTGTTCCGACCGAACCCTCGACACCCTCGCCCACCCCTGCGCCAACCGATACGCCCGAACCGACGCCGACGCCGGTTCCGTTTTCAGCCGCCGCCATTCCGGCGGGGCTGCGCACGACAGGCGGCTTTATGCGGGAAGGTTCTTTCAACCTTCTCTATTGCGCAGCCCAAAATCGATATGTCGCCTATGGCCGGATCGGCGATGGAGAATGCGGATTTTTCCCCTCGGACGCCGCGGGCACCGTTGCCCCGGGCGCACAGCCGGTTGACCAGCTGTGTATGGTGCCGGTCTATACGCCCTACGACCCGCCCACAGCAGACGGTGAATGGCTGCTTGTAATCTATCTGCCTTCGCAATGCGTTGTCGCGTTTTGCTCGGATGGCGGAGAATGGCGCGAGCAGCGCAGCATGATCTGTTCCACGGGGCGCAGGAACCATGAAACGCCCGTCGGACAGTACAAAATCTATCAGCGCTATGAGTACAAACTGCTCGGCACCGAGGAATCGCCCTGCTACGGACTCTGGGCATGCCGGTTCAAGGACCATTACCTGTTCCATTCCGTGCCGATCAGCGCCGATGCGGGCCGCGACGCCGAAAAGGGGCACCGCCTGACCAATATGAAAAAGTACGAAAAACTCGGTACCGTCGCCTCCGACGGCTGCGTGCGGCTGACTGTCGCGGATGCGAAGTGGATCTACGAGCTCAGCGCCGACCGCACGGTGGCCGTCCGCGTCGTCAACGAAGCCGGGCCGACGCCGACCAAACCCCCGGCAATCCGCTGGGAAGCGCCGTACACCGACAAAAGCGGGTACGGATGGGACCCGACCGATCCGCACCCCGATAACCCGTATCATCTTTTCAGCGACGAAAACACGGACTCTTGATCGGTTCCGCAATCAATATGAAAAACGACCGCCGAACGCATGGGTTCGACGGTCGTTTTTCATTTTATCTCTGTCGCTTATCGTTTTTTACAGCAAAGCGGGTGCCAAGCATTTGAAACAGCTGCACCAGAACGACGAGCAGGATCACCGCAGCCGCCATCACGCCGTACATATAGCGGTTGTAGCCATACGTGATTGCAAGCTTACCGAGTCCCCCGCCGCCGACCGCGCCGGACATGGCCGTATAGCCGAGAATCGTCGTGATCGCAATCGTAAAATTAGAAATCAGCGACGGAACGCTTTCGCGCAGCATGACCTTGATAATGATCTGGAACGGCGTTGCACCGAGGCTTTGCGCCATTTCGATCAGGTTCGGATCGACCTCGCGGAGACTGCTTTCCACAAGCCGCGCGATGAACGGGAACGCCGCAATGACCAGCGGCACCACCGATGCCATCGTGCCGTATGCCTTGCCGACGAGCAGGCGCGTCAGCGGGATCACAAGGATCATCAGGATAATGAACGGCACGGAGCGCAGCACGTTGATCGCAACGTTGAGGACCTGCATCAGCCATTTCGGCAGCGGCAGCACGCCGTCCTCCTCGCCCGCCACCAGCAAGATCCCGAGCGACAGCCCGATCACGATCGCAAGCGCGGTCGCAAGCACCGTTGCATAGAGCGTTTCCCAAAGCGCAAACGGGAATTCACCCGAAACGATGCGCCACGTATCGCTAAGCGATTCAAAGTACAGATGCGGCATCGCGGCTCACCTCCTCGGCAATGATTTCGGGCTCGGCGGCAAGATAGCGGAGCGCTCGATTCAATTCATCCTCGTTTTTGACCTCGAGCAGCATTGAGCCATACTCCTTGCCGGAAATGGACTTGATCGACGCGGCAAGAATATTGGCTAAAATTCTTTCCTCGATCGCCATGCGTGCAATCAGCGGCGCCGTCGCGGTGCTCGTTCCGCGGAATACGACGCGGATGCGCCGCTGATCGGTGCCCGTGATGGGCAGCTCCTCGTATCCGTCCGGGAACACAAGACGCTTTGCCGCATCCGATTTCGGTGCGGAGAACACCGATTCAACGGGACCTTCCTCGACGACCGAGCCGTTGTCCAAAATGGCTACCCGCGTACAGATCTCCTCGACAACGCTCATCTGATGCGTGATCAGAATGATCGTCAATCCGAGCTTGCGGTGCAGCTCGCCGAGCAGGGACAGGATGTCGTGCGTCGTTTTGGGGTCGAGCGCGCTGGTTGCTTCGTCGCACAGCAAGACCTTTGGATCGGTCGCAAGCGCCCGCGCGATGGCGATTCGCTGCTTTTGCCCGCCGGACAGCTGTGCCGGATAGCTCTCCGCCTTATCGGGAAGCCCGACCAGCTCCAGCAGAGCCCTTGCGCGCGCCTCGGCATCCTTTTTCTTCACGCCGACCAGCTCGAGCGGGAAGCAGATGTTTTTGAGACAGGTCCTCTGCGCCAGCAGGTTAAAGTTCTGAAAGACCATCGAGATCTCGCGGCGAACTTTCCGAAGCCCCGCCTCATCCAAGGCGCACAAATCCTGCCCGTCGATCCGAACCGTTCCCTCGGTCGGACGCTCGAGCAGGTTGATGCAGCGCACCAAGGTGCTTTTGCCTGCACCCGACATCCCGATAATGCCGTAAATGTCCCCGTCGTTCACCGTGAGAGACACGTTTTTGAGTGCCTCCACGGTGCCTTCGGCGGTGCGGAATGTTTTTGTCAGCCCCTCCAGTTGAATCATACTTACTTCTTCAGCGCATCCAGCGAGGACTGCTTGCCGGCATACATGCCGAGCGGCTCGACATGAACCGAGGCGATCGAAACGACGTTTGTTCCGTTCTGCGCGTTGAAATCATCGAGATACGGCTGGTGCTGGAAGTAGTTTGCGTCGATCTCGCCGGAATCCACAACGTTGTTCGGCTGCACGTAATCGGTAAATTCCACAACCTCAAGCGTAATGCCCTTGGCGGCAAGGATGTCCTTGACAACCTCATTCAACACGAGCGCATGCGGCGTCGGCGTTGCGGCAACGGTCACGGTCACGCCGTTTAAAGCATCGTAATCGATCGAAGCATCATAGCCGTCCGTCGGGTTCGTCACGGTGCCGACCGCACCGAGCTCACTGCCGTGGGCCAGGAAGTAGTCCGCAACCTGCCGGCTTTCGAGCGCGGCCTTGAGTGCGAGCAGCTTCGGCTCGTTCTCGTTGCCGGCCTTGACCGCAAGAATGTTCGCATACGGCGATTCGGCGCCCTCGCGGATCAGCGCATCCTTGCCCGGGTTCAGGCCTGCGCCCGCCGCATAGTTCGAATTGATGACCGCGTAATCAACGTCCTTCAGCATTGACGGCAGCTGCGCGGCCTCGATCTCCTCGATCGTGATGTTATAGGGGTTCTCGGCGATGTCGAGCTTAGTTGCGGTTTCGCCGGAGCCTTCCTTCAGCTTGATCAGACCGTTGGCCTCGAGCAGCTTCAGCGCGCGCGCTTCGTTGGTCGTATCGTTCGGTACGGCAATTGTAAAGCCCTTGGCGGCTGCGGGATCGCTTGCGGAAGCGGTGCAGGCGACCAAAGCGCCGAGCGTAAGAACGGCTGCCAGCAGAATGGAAATCAGTTTCTTCATGGTTTTTGTCTCCTTTGTTTTTTTGAAGTTGTTTTTGCGATAAAAAACGGAAGCCACATTGTTGCGGCTTCCGTGAATTGCGATCAAAGCGGGGCGTTTTTTACGCACACAAACGCATGATCCGGCAAATCCTCAGCCGCATCAAGAGCATGCGCATCGACATAGAGAATTGCTTTGCCAAGATTGCCATCTTATGCGTCCTCCCATCCTCGTTGATCCATCGTGTTTTACTACGATGCGGCAAGCATAGCACAGTTTTTTTCGGTTGTCAACACCCGAACTTGAATTTTTATATATTTTTCTGCATTCTTACGCGGCGTCCGTCACAGCGGCTTTTTTGCAGGCATGCCCGCCTTGCGTGGGTACAGATTCGGAGTTGGTGCATTTTTGGTACACACGATCAGAGAGCGTGCGCCGTAGTCGGCTTCGACCGAAACGGTCTCGGCGCTCGCGTGCAGCAGATGCAGCGCGCCCCTTGCCGCGTTCAGCTCGTCTGCGGCATCGCCCTTATAACAGATGCTTTTTCCGCCGACTTTCAAAAGCGGCACGGTCAGTTCGAGCAGCACGGACAGGTTGGCCACCGCACGGGAAACGGCAAAATCGAACTGTCCCCGGTAGGCAGGCAGCCGCCCGAAATCCTCCGCGCGCGCATGAACGCATTCTGCCGGTAATTCAAGCGTTTTCAGCACCGTTTCAAGGAACGTGATACGTTTTTGCAGCGAGTCGACCAACGTCATTTTCAGATCCGGACGCAGGATCAGAAGCGGAATGCCCGGAAACCCTGCACCGGTCCCGACGTCCACAACCTTTGCCCCGCTTTGCAGCAGCGGCAGGGCCGCCAAAGAATCGGCAAAGTGTTTTTTTGCCACATCCATTGGCTCGGTAATCGCGGTCAAATTCATCCGCGTGTTCCAATCGATCAGCAGTTCATAATATGCGACAAATTTGTCGCATGCCTCCTCGGTTATGTTCGGGATGGCTTGTCGGATTTTTTCACGCATGAGCAAACCCTCGCTTTGCATAAATCAACAGGACGGAGACGTCGGCGGGCGAAACGCCGGAGATGCGCGACGCCTGCCCGACCGAGGTCGGGTGAATCGCATTCAGCTTCTGGCGCGCTTCCAGACGCAGCCCGTCCAGCGCGGAATAATCGAGATCGCCCGGCAGCGGCGTGTTTTCGAGCGCCCGTTCGCGCTCCACCTGAATCCGCTGCTTTTCGATATAGCCGTCGTAATGCGCGAGCACCTCGATCTGCTCCTCCACGTTCGGCTCGAGCGGCTCGAGCGCATCAAACAGGCGCATCAGATCCGCATAGCGCACCTTCGGCCGCTTCAAAAGATCGAACAGCACGGCGCCGTTTGCGGGAACCGGCTCACCGAGCGATTCGAGATAGACGCGCAGCGCATCGGTCGGCGGAACGTGGGTCCCGAGCCTTTGCAGTGCAGCGGCAATGCCTGCCTGTTTCTGTTCAAGCGCCGCCCGCCGCGCATCGGAAATCAGCCCGAGCCGGTACGCGCGTTCAGTCAGCCGCAAGTCGGCGTTGTCCTGCCGCAGCAGCAAGCGGTATTCGCACCGGCTGGTCATCATGCGGTACGGCTCCGGCGTGCCCTTGGTTGCAAGGTCATCGACCAGCACGCCGAGATACGCGTCGCTGCGTCCGAGCAAAAACGGCTCCTCGCCCTTGACGTACAGCGCGGCGTTGATTCCCGCGAACAGGCCCTGTGCGGCCGCCTCTTCGTAGCCGCTCGATCCGTTGACCTGTCCCGCCGTGAACAGACCGGGAACGCCTTTTACCATAAACCTCAGATCAAGTGCGGTCGGGTCGAGACAGTCGTACTCGATCGCATAGCCGAGGCGCATGACCTCGCACCGCTTAAGGCCCGGCAGGGAATGCAGCATATCGATCTGCACATCCGCGGGCAGCGACGTCGAGAATCCCTGCACGTACATCTCCTCGGTGCTGCGTCCCTCCGGCTCGATGAAAATCTGATGCCGGTCCTTATCGGCAAACTTGACGACCTTGTCCTCGATCGACGGGCAGTAGCGCGTGCCTGTCGCGTGGATTTTGCCGCTGTACATCGGAGAGCGATGCAGGTTCTGCCGGATGATCTCATGCGTCGTCTCGTTCGTATAGGTCAAATAGCACGGATCCTGCTGAATATGCAGCCCGTTCGGATGCAGGAACGAAAACGCCGGCGTCGGCTCGTCCCCGAGCTGAATCTCCATTTCGTCAAGCTCCAGCGTGCTTCGTTTGACGCGCGCGGGCGTTCCGGTTTTGAACCGCTGCAGCGGGATGCCGAGCCGGCGCAGCGCGTCGGACAGGTTCTCACTGCGCAACATGCCGTTTGGGCCGGACAGTCGGGACCATTCGCCGATCAGAATGCGGGATTTTAAGTACACGCCGGCGCAAAGCACTACGGCGCGACATGCATAGCGAAAGCCCTCGTCGGTTTTTACCGCCGAGACGCACCCGCTTTGCGTTTCAATCTCGTTGACTTCCCCCTGCATGACGACCAGGTTTTTCTGCCGCTCGATCGCGCTTTTGACGCGCTCATGATAGCGCCGCTTGTCCATCTGTGCGCGCAAAGAATGCACTGCGGGACCCTTACCCGTGTTGAGCATGCGCATCTGAATTAGCGTATCGTCGGCCGCAAGGCCCATTTCGCCGCCGAGCGCGTCGATTTCGCGCACCAAATGTCCCTTGCCCGTGCCGCCGATCGCCGGATTGCACGGCATCATTCCGATGCTGTCGAGGTTCAGCGTCAAAAGAAGCGTCTGAAGCCCCATGCGCGCGGCGGCCAGCGAGGCTTCCACGCCCGCGTGCCCCGCGCCGATGACTACGATGTCAAATGCCTGATTCTGCATACGTCCTCCAATTTGCAGAAAGTATAACATATCTATGGAATTTTCACAATGCGAAGGTGGAAAAATGTTTTGCAAGATGGTATAATACCATATCATAAAAGCATGACAGCGCTGCTGGGAACGGAGGAACGTATGGGTAAGATGCGATTGACCGCAGAGATCGGCGGAACGACCGAGGGCTATTGCCTGGTCAAATCGGTTTCGGCGCGAACGGATGTGAAAGGCAGCGAATATCTCGATTTCGTATTGGCCGACAGCGAGGGAGAATGCGTCGCCAAGCTTTGGAATTACAGCCGCGCCTATCACGGCGTGTTTGAGCCGGACGACATCATCAAGGTGCGCGGTTCCGTCCAAATCTGGAAGGACACCGAGCAGTTCAAGATCGACCGCATTCGTCACATCAACGACGAGGACGATGTGGATATGAGCATGCTCGTCCCGTGCGCGCCGATCGATCCGGTTGCGGCTTACGATGAGCTGTATCAAATCGCACAGAATTTCAAGGACGACGACCTCCGCCGCCTTGTGCAATATCTGCTGCGCGAAAACCGCGAAAGCCTGCTTCTGTTCCCCGCAGGCGTCAAGCTGCACCACGCCACGCGCGGCGGGCTGCTGCACCACACCCTCTCGGTCGTGCATCTGGCGCAAAGCATCGTAACGCTCTATCCGTGGCTGAACGCCGATCTGCTGCTCGCGGGCGCCACGCTCCACGATATCGGCAAGCTGGTCGAGCTCGATACCGGCTCGCTCGGCCTCGCCGGCGCCTATACCCCGGCCGGGCAGCTGCTCGGGCACATCAGCATCGGCATGTCGATGGTCGCACAGGCCGCCGAGGTTACGATGGTGCCGGCCTCGACCGCCATGCTTGTCGAGCACATGCTCCTGTCGCACCACGGCAATCCGGAATACGGCAGCCCGCGCTTGCCGATGATCCCCGAAGCCGAGGTGCTCTCGGTCTGCGACCTTTTGGACAGCCGCATGTATGAAATGCGCACCGCCCTCGACGGCGTCGCCCCGGGCGGATTCTCCGAACGACTCTGGGCGCTCGACAACCGGCAGCTGTATAAGGAATAGCTCGTTTGACGGGGCGGGAGATCAATTGTCTCCCGCTTTTTTCATTTTCCCATGTTGCCGCCAAAAATCCCCTTTGAAAAACGAAAGATCTTCCACTTCCCTTTTCCGCTGCGGCGTGCTATACTGAACGCAGGGTTATTCCTTAAAAAGAATAACGTTATCTCGTTTTGAGGAGAACGCTATGCGCGACGCGTGCGGCCGAACAATCCGATACCTGCGCATCTCCGTCACCGACCGCTGCAACTACCGCTGCCGGTACTGCATGGGCGAGGACGGGGTTTCGCTGCACACGCACGCGCAGATGCTGACCTTTGAGGAGATCGCGGAGATCGTTGCCGCCTGTGCGCAGCTTGGCATAGACAAGGTGCGATTGACCGGCGGGGAGCCGCTGGTGAGGCGCGGGATTGCAACGCTTTGCGCGATGCTGAAAGGGATTCCGGGGATTTCGGAGCTGACGCTGACCACCAACGGCAGTCTGCTGCCGCTCTATGCCTCCGACCTGAAAGCTGCGGGGGTGGACCGGCTGAACATCAGCCTTGACACGCTCGACCCCGAAAAATTCCGTTCGATTACGCGTGTCGGAACACTTTCGGACGTGCTCGACGGGCTCGATGCGGCGGAGCGCACGGGCTTTTTGCACACGAAGCTGAATGTCGTTTTGATCGGCGGGTTCAACAACGACGAGATTGGAGCGTTTGTCGAAATGACCAAGGACCGGGCCCTTTCGGTGCGCTTTATCGAGCTGATGCCGATCGGCGACACAGCCGACTGGGATGCAAAGCACTTTCTGCCGTCAAGCGCGGTCCTTGCCGCCGTGCCGGCGCTCGAGCGCATCGATACGGACGGCGTGGCGGTGCGCTATCGCGTGCCGGGATACGTCGGCACGGTCGGGCTGATTCCGCCGATGAGCGAAAAGTTCTGCGACCGCTGCAACCGTATCCGCCTGACGGCGGACGGCAAGCTGAAGCCGTGTCTGCACAGCGCACAGGAGGTTTCGCTGAAGGGACTGCACAAAGCGGAGCTGTTCCAAACGCTCAAGCTGGCGATTTACAACAAGCCGAAGGAGCACCACATGGACTGTCTGCATCCGAGCGGATCGGTGCGGCGGATGTATGAGATCGGAGGATAGCGATGGATTTGACACACTTTAACGAGGAAGGGCGCGCGCGGATGGTTGATGTTTCCGCCAAGGCCGAGACGGTGCGCACGGCGGTGGCCGAGTGCCGGATCTTGATGCAGGCCGATACGCTTGCACGCATCCAAGCCGGGAACATGCCAAAGGGCGACGTGCTTGCGGTTGCGCAGGTGGCAGGTATTCTGGCGGCAAAGCGCACCTTTGAAAGTATCCCGATGTGCCACCCGATCTGTCTGACCGGCGCGGACATTCGATTTACGTACGAACCGGACGGCATCCGTATCCGTTCCACCGTGCGCTGCAAGGGGGAAACGGGCGTCGAAATGGAGGCGCTGCATGCCTGCTCGGCGGCGGCGCTGACGATTTACGACATGTGCAAAGCGGTACAAAAGGACATGGAGATTACCGATCTGCATTTGCTCGAAAAAGCGGGCGGCAAAAGCGGGTTGTACCGGCGGGAGGTGCGGATATGAAGTTCATCGACACACGGAATGCCGTCGGGCACGTGCTCTGTCACGATCTGACGCAGATCATCCCGGGTGAGTTCAAGGGCGCGCGGTTCCGCAAGGGGCACATTGTAACCGCCGAGGATATTCCCGTACTGCTTGCGATGGGCAAGGAGCATCTGTATGTGTGGGAGATGCGGCCCGGCATCCTGCACGAAAACGATGCGGCCGAACGGCTTTGTGCCCTGACCCGGGGCGCCCATATGGCTCGCTCCGAGGTTCGTGAGGGAAAAATTGAGCTGACGGCCGAAATTGACGGCGTATTTTTGGTTGATTCCGAAAAGCTGTTTGCCATCAATTCGATTGACGACATCACGATCGCGACGCGCAAGGGGAACTTCCCGGTGCATGCAGGCGATAAACTGGCCGGTATGCGCGTGATTCCGCTCGTGATCGAGGAGGAAAAGCTTGCGGCTGCCGAGGCCCTTGCCGGTGAAACGCCGATTTTGTCGCTTTTGCCGTACCGGCTGAAAACGGCGGCGGTGATCACCACCGGCAGCGAGGTGTTCCACGGGCGCATCGAGGACAAGTTCACGCCGATGCTCGTCGAAAAGCTGAAAGCGTACGGAATCTCGGTTGTGCACCACGTGACCGTGGATGACGAAAAAGCGCACATCGCGCAGGCAATCGCCACAGCAAAGGCGGCGGGCGTCGATCTGATCCTCTGCACGGGCGGCATGAGCGTCGACCCGGACGATCAGACCCCGGGCGCGATCCAAGAAAGCGGCGCCAACGTGGTAACCTATGGCGCACCGGTGCTGCCCGGCGCGATGATTCTGCTCGGTTATTTTGCGGACGGCACGCCGATTTTAGGCCTGCCGGGCTGTGTCATGTACGCCAAAGCAACGGTGTTCGATCTCGTGCTGCCGCGCGTTGCGGCGGGCGTCCGACTTGAAAAGCGCGATTTTATCGCATTGGGCGAGGGCGGGCTGTGCCTTGGCTGCAAGCCTTGCACCTATCCGCATTGCCCGTTCGGAAAGTGAGGAAAAGATGTATACGGCAAAGGTGATTACGGTCTCGGATCGCTGCGCAAAAGGCGAAGCGATCGACCAAAGCGGTCCGGTGGTAAAGGAACTGCTTGCGTCCGCCGGATATGCGGTCGGCGAACTCGGATTAACGTCCGACGAGCCGGATGAAATCAAAGCGGCGCTGATCGCGGCGGTAAATGAGGATTTCGCGCTGATCGTTACAACGGGCGGCACGGGGTTTGCCCCGCGTGACAACACGCCCGAAG
>JAUMVL010000004.1:13107-21999 GCA_030530185.1 Clostridia bacterium
ACGCAAAGCATTTGCGATCGCGCCGTGCCCGGCATTCCGGAGGCAATGCGCTATGCATCGCTGCAAATCACGCCGCGCGCCATCCTGTCCCGTGCGGCCGCAGGGATCAAAAGCGGCTCGTTGATCATCAATCTGCCCGGCAGCCCCAAGGCCGCCAAAGAGAACCTTGAAGCGGTGCTTCCCGCGCTCGATCACGGGCTTTTGATGCTTCGCGGCGGCCAGCAGGACTGCGCACAGGAGAAGTAACCAACAACGGATCGGCTTACGCCGATCCGTTGTTCATTTCTTACAGGCTATCCGTTTTGCGAACGCCGGGTTTGCTCTCGAAGAACAGCGCAAGCGCGCCGGGGCCGACGTGCGATCCGGTGACCGGCTCATAATCGACAAGCAGAATATCCTTCGGAGGACGGTTCTTCTTCAACAGCGAAACAAGATACTCCGCATCCGCTCTGCAGGCGGCATGCGCAATGCCGACCGTCTGTGTTTCGGGGGCGACCGCGAGCTTGTCATACTGGCTTGCGAGCGCTTCGATCGAACGCTTGCGGCCGCGCACCTTGGCAAACGCGACGATCTTGCCATCCACCGCGCCCTTTAAGATCGGCTTGATGTGCAGCACGGTCCCGACGACGGCCGCCAGATTGGAAAGCCGTCCGCCGCGGCGCAGAAACATCAGATTATCGACCGTAAACACGTTGAACATCCGTTCGGAAAGCGCGCGAAGCTGCTGTGCCGCTTCCTCTGTTTCAAGGCCCGCATCGCGCAGCTTTGCCGCGTGGATCGCCACCAACCCCTCACCGAGCGAAGCGCCGAGCGTGTCGATGACCTCGATCTTCCGATCCGGGTACGATTCGAGCGCCATCTCGGCGCCGAGCATCGAGCTCTGGCACGAGCCGGAAATGCCGGACGACATGCTCACATAAATAATATCCTTGCCCTCCGCAAGGAACGGCAGGAAAAAGTCTGCATACGTTTGGGGGTTGATTTGCGAAGTCGTCACCTTCGTATCGCCCTTGAAGATCGCATAAAACGCATCCCCGTCAAACGTATCGGTATCAAGACAGGTGTGCTCCTCCCCGTTGATATAATAACAGAACGGAATCACCTTGAGGTCGTATTCACGCACCTGCTGATTTTGCAAATTACCCGACGTATCGGTTACCACCACAAAGCTCACGGAAAATCCCTCCCTGCAAACAGCGCGGCACAAGGCCCTTCGTCCCGTGCCGCAAGATGTACGTACCCATGATACAAAGCCGTGGTCGAAAGGTCAATCCACAAACCGAGAATTGCGCTATACCGAACCGGTTTTTGCGGTAGAATCCGAAAATGCGGCTCTCCTCCGAGTAGAACGGCCCAAAATCCGGGCGTTTTTCGCTCCTCAGATTTCGAAAAAAGGACGGATTGCTCCGTCCCGCCTTTCGCTTCCCGTTTTCCTCGCTTTTACCGGGTTCCCTGTGCCTTCTCCTCCGGCAGCGACTCCCGCGCCACCGTAAACCCGCGCCCGTGTACTTCGGACACCTTCGTGATCGTGATAAAAGCAAGCGGATCGACCCCGTGAATCATCTCGGTCGCATCGTATAGTTTGCGCTGCGGGATCACACAGATCAGTCCCTTGCGCTGCTCGTGGAGCCGTCCCGTTTCGATCAAAGCCATCGTAACGCCGGCCTCGAGCTTGTTGAGCAGCACTTCACGCAGCTCTTCATACCGTTCCGATACCACAAACAGCTGCATTTGCGCCTTGCCGAGCACCATCATCTGATCGAGCACGACGCTTTCGAGCACAAGCACAAGCACGCCGAGCAAGAGCTTTTCCATCGGCAAAAACAGTGCCTGTCCGCCGATGATCAGAAAATCCGTCAGCCAGACGTATACTGCGACGGATACATGCGTGTACTTATTCAGAATCAATACGATCACGTCCATGCCGCCCGTCGATGATCCGACGCGCATGACAAGCCCGAGCGCAACGCCCAGCAGCACGCCGCCGAACACCGCGGCGAGCAGCGCGTTATCGGTAATGCGGCTGACGCCCGGAATCCGCTGAAACAGCGCCAAAAACGCCGGATACAGCAGAGAACTTGCAACGGTCGTCACCGCAAACTTCCGTCCCAGTGCGATGCGCCCGATGAGCAGCAGCACAACGTTCAGAACCAGAATCACAAGAGAAACGTCCAGCTTTGGAAACAGCCGGCTCAGCGTGATGCCGATCCCGGATGTACCGCCCATCAGGATGTCATGCGGAATCATAAACGCAGCAACCAAAAACGCAAGCAGCGCATTTCCGGCAAGTATGCTGAGCGTCGTCACGGTCAGTTTTTTGATTGGTTTATCGTAAGGTTTCATCGCTCGTTTTCAAAAATCGGTTCTGTCGCATGGAAAAGACCGCCTTTTCGGCGGCCTTTGGGGTGTTACATGTCGAGGTTTGCTGCGGTCCGCGGGAAGGGAAGGACGTCACGGATGTTCTGCATGCCGGTCACGTACATGACCATACGCTCGAAGCCAAGGCCGAAGCCCGCGTGCTTGACGCCGCCGTATTTGCGCAGATCGAGGAACCACTGGTACTCGGTCATATCCATGCCGAGCTCTTTGCAGCGCGCATCAAGCACTTCGTACCGTTCCTCGCGTTGGCTGCCACCGATGATTTCGCCGACGCCGGGTACGAGCAAATCGCATGCCGCGACGGTCTTGCCGTCGTCATTGACGCGCATATAGAACGACTTGATCTCCTTCGGATAGTCTGTCAGGAACATCGGCTTGCCGAACACCTGCTCGGTGAGGTAGCGCTCATGCTCGGATTGCAGGTCGGTTCCCCATTCGACCGGATATTCGAACTTCTGTCCGCTCTTTTGCAGGATCTCGATCGCTTCGGTGTAGGACAGGCGGCCGAAATCGTTGTCGAGCACGTTGTGAAGACGGTCTAAGAGGCCCTTATCGATGCGCTCGTTGAAGAACTCCATTTCGGCGGGGCAGCGGTCGAGCACGGTCTGAATGATATACTTCACCATCGCTTCGGCAACCTCCATATCTCCCTCGAGGTCGCAGAACGCCATCTCCGGCTCGATCATCCAGAACTCGCTTGCGTGGCGCGCAGTAAAGCTGTATTCGGCGCGGAATGTCGGCCCAAACGTATAGATATCACGGAACGCCAGCGCAAACGCTTCGCCGTAGAGCTGACCGGACCCGGACAGGTGCACGGGCTTTTTGAAAAAGTCCTGCGAATAATCCACCTTGCCGTCCGGCGTGCGGGGAAGGTTCTCAAGATCGAGCGTCGTGACCTGGAACATCTCACCGCGGCCCTCGCAATCGGCATTCGTCAGGATCGGCGTATGGACATAAACAAAGCCGCGATCCTGGAAAAACTCATGTATCGCTGCCGCGACGACCGAGCGGACGCGGAACGTCGCAAGGAACGTGTTCGTGCGCGGACGCAGCGTCTGCATCGTGCGAAGGTATTCAAGCGTGTGACGCTTTTTCTGCATCGGATAATCCGACGGGCACGTGCCCTCGATCGTGATTGCTTCGGCATGGATCTCGAACGGCTGCGGCGCGTCGGGTGTCAGCACGAGCGTTCCTTCGACGACGATCGCACAGCCCGTGGTCAGGCCTGCACCGAGATTGCGTTCATCATTGGCAAAGACGATCTGCACCGGACGAAACGACGTGCCGTCGTTCAGCTCGATGAAGCCGAATGTCTTTCCGGTACGGACTGTGCGGACCCAGCCGCAAACCGTAATGTCGCCCGCGAACCGTTCGGGCTCCTTTTGAATGTCACGCAATTTCAACAACTGCATAGAGACCTCCTTTTGCGCAAAAAACAAGTGTCTTTCATTATACCATATTTTTTTCGGATTGCAACGGGAATCTTTCCGGCCGGACGCACATCCAAAAGGCTTTTGCAAAACGTTCTGATTCTATGCCGCTTTTCCATTTTTCCGTTTTCTTTTTCAACCGGTTTTCCCCTGTAGATAAGCCGTTTTCATGACCCGTAAGCCGGCAAACCGGCTCCTTTTCTTTTATCAAAAAACAATATAGGAAGCGCGGAAAAAACATTGACAAAAATACAAAACACTGATATATTACAAGAAGTAATCGTGGCGTATTTTCCGGTGTGTTTTTGTTTGGAAAACGATTGCACCGGTTCCATCAAAATGCGCAGACGATTCCAGTAAGAATGGAATTTGGGGGCTACAAAAATGCAATTAACCATGACAACCGACTACGCCATTCGCTGCTTACTGTACCTTTCCCAGAACGAAGGAATCTGCACGTCTCAAAAAGTACGTGAATACGCTGCGATCAGCAGCGATGAGCATACGCGCAAAATCCTGCGTCAACTGAAATACGGTGGGCTTGTCCGCTCCGACAAAGGTGCCAATGGCGGCTATGCGCTGACCCGTCCGATCGACAAGATCACGTTCCTCGATGTTCTCCGCTGCACCGAAGATTCCGTGAAAATCAATCGTTGTCTCGAGGAGCCGAACGCGGAACAATCCCGCAAGGACGAGCAGCTTTCCGTCTATCGGTTTTATGAAAAGACGCAGTCTCTGCTCGAAGATTATTTCGGTACCGTTACACTTGCGGATATCGTCCGCGAAACCGTTCCGACCTACGAGCGTAAATAACTGATATTTCAATCGGAACCGTCACCTGCGAAAAGCAGGTGATTTTTTATAAATTTTTTTATATAGGTCTTCCGGTGTTTCCCTGCTTATTACACATGCTGTTTCTGCCGGAAGTCGGTTTTCACGCGTGATTATTTCTTCCTCGGCGATAGAAAAGGTTTCCTTTTCGATGGTTTCTTTCGCCCAGGATTGTCCGCAAGCCGCGGACTTGTTCGAATCGGATACCTGCCTTCCAAAGCAAATCCTGCGCGGGGTTGCGTTTTTGTCAGTTTCCTTGACATTCCTTTCGGCGGTTCTTGCGCGCGGCGATCAAACATGATATACTATTACAATCCTATCAATCGGAAGGGGCTTTCTGATGATTTTTGATCGTCTGCTAAAAGTTTTCAAGCAAGTCATGCCGTACGCGGATACCGCGCGGATCACGCCGGACAGCGCGTTGATTTTGGATCTGCATATCGACTCGGTCACGCTGCTGATGCTGGTCCTCGGTATTGAGGACGAATTCGGCGTACGCTTCGACAACCTTGACAACACCGCGTTCAACACGGTCGGTGACGTGATCGCCTATATTGAAGAAAAATTGAACTGACCCCGGGAGGGCTGCCTATGAAACCGTTATCGGCTCGAACCGCACATCTTTCCGATTCCTGCATCCGGCGCATGACGCGCATCTCCATGGAATGCGGCGCGATCAACCTTTCGCAGGGATTCCCCGATTTTGACCCGCCGCAGGCGATTCTGGATCGGCTGGCCGCCGTTGCGCAGGCCGGCCCGCACCAGTATTCGCCGACTTGGGGCTTTGCAGCGTATCGCGCGGCGCTGTGCAGCAAAATCTCGCATTGGATGGGAATTCCGCTGGATCCGGACGAAAACATTCTGGCCACCGTCGGCAGCACCGAAGCCATGATGGCCGCCTTGATGGCGGTGACGGATCCGGGCGATCGGATCGCGATCTTTTCGCCGTTCTTTGAGAACTATGAAGCGCAGTCGCTTCTGCTTGGCTGCGAGCCGGTCTATGTGCCGCTGGTTCCGCCCAAGAACACCTTCGATCCGAACGAGCTCGAGGATGCGTTTCGATCGGGCTGCAAAGCGATGATCGTCTGCAACCCGTCGAACCCAAACGGCAAAGTGTTCACCAAAGCCGAGCTGCAAACGATCGCCGACCTTGCCATCCGCTACGATGTGTATGTCATCATGGACGAGGTATACGAGCATATCCTTTATGCACCGCACGTCCATACATATATGGCGTCGCTGCCGGGTATGTGGGAACGCACGATCTCGTGCTCCTCGCTGAGCAAAACATACTCGGTCACGGGATGGCGGCTCGGCTACATCGTAGCCTGCAAGCGGATTTTGGACAACTGCAAAAAAACGCATGACTTTCTGACCGTCTGCGCGCCTTCTCCGCTGCAGGAGGCCGTCATCGCGGGGCTCGAACTTCCGGATTCCTATTACGCGGACCTGCAGGCGCGCTATACGCACATGAAGGATCTGTTCTGCGGCGGCCTCCGAAACATCGGCTTCGATTTCATTGAGCCGCAGGGCACCTATTTTATTCTTGTGGATGTCGAAAAGTTTGCAAAGGGTGACGATGTCGCCTTTTGCGAGCGCATGGCGCGCGAGCTCGGCGTAGCCGCAGTCCCGGGAAGCACGTTCTACAAGGAGGATGTGCGCCACCTTGTACGGTTCCATTACGCGAAAAAGGACGAAACGCTGCTCGCCGCCCTCGACCGCCTCAGCGGAATTCATAAAATGCTGTAACATCACGAACCACCTGACAAACAGGTGGTTCGCGTCTTATTCGTGTTTATCCCTTTTTCATCACCACGCGGCCGGAAAAGACCTCTAAAAGCGTGTCGCACAGATGCTGCTGCGTACCGCCGCTCTTGTCATAAATAATCAAACGGCGCGGCGCCATGTTGACCAGCAGCGTCACAATCCCGTCGGGCGAGGAGTCGGCATATTCGATTTCCAGCTGATCGTTATCCGACAGCGTGCAGCTTCCGTCCTCGTGAATGCAAAGCCGCAGCTCCTCCATACGAGCCGCGCGCGAGCGTACATAGCTCTGCAGCGCCTGCATCAGCTCGCCGTATTCCTTTTGCAAAAGCACCTTGCTTGCCGCCTGCTCCACGCACAGCTGCCAAAGCATCAGCACCTCCTGCATCCGAAAATGCAAAAATCCATCGAGGCACAGCGCCCGCTCCGTTTGGAAAAACGCGGTCAGCGCCGTTTGGATCGCCGTCGTTTCCTCGTGCATGCGCGCAGCATACAGCGCATCGGTCAGCACGGTACGCTTTTCGCCAAGCGACAGCGGCATGCTGTCGGTCATACGCGCCAGCACAAAGTACTGGAGATCGCGCAGCAGAATCTTCGTTACAGCTCCCGCAAGCCGCTCCGCCGCCTTCCCGCCCCGTAAATGTACCCGCGCCCCGTCGGGGAGCACGTCAAGCGAAAACCCCTCGCCGTCTTCTCCGAGCCGCCGGTTCAGCAGGCGTTCGACCGGTACATCATATTCGAGTGTTGTGATCTCCCAAGCGGGCATGCGCTTCTCCTTCCGTGCGGTTCTCTTTATCTTATGAAGCAATGCGCTTATTGTGTGCGTCCCAGCCGAAATTCATTCCCGATTCGCCCGGTTTGGCGCAGATTGGCTGCATGCACAAAAAAGCACGCCGGTTTGAACCGGCATGCTTTTTGTGTTCATTTGGTGGCTTCGTACCGCTGCATCAGCCGCTTCATCGCGTTTTTGCCGACGCTCTTGGTCATCTCGGTCAGCAATTTGGCTGCCGTCTTGGTCTTCGCCTGATAAAGCTTGTCGCGCTCGCTACCGCTGAGGCGCGACAGCACCTTTTCAACGGCCTTGGGACTTGTCGATTGCACCTTGTCATAGACCGGCGCGGTGGTCAGACTGTCCTTCAGCGTCTGCTCGATCGACGTCGGAGCTGTCAGCGCAGCGGAGACCGACGTCTTTTTTCTGCCGCCGCCGCTGCCGGATTTGGCGTTCAGCTTGGCCGCCTCGCTCGCCGCAGACTGAGCAGCGTTGTACAGCGCGGTTGCCGCATCGAACGCGCGGGCGCGCGCGGTGTTGATCTGCTCGGCATTGAACGTATCGACCTCAAGCTTCTTTTCGGCCTGGGTTTTAAGCGCATCGTAAAGGTGTTCGGCAAGCACCGAGCCGTAAGACGATTCGAGCGTGGATACATCGCGCGATTCATCGCCGTAGTTGCGGCCCTTCACGTCGGTCACATACGAGCTGCGGCCGATCCCGCGCGCCCATGCATCGGCATCGAGATTTGCGTTATAGGTCTGCGTGACTTCCCGGCGATTTGCAATCGCCTTGTCATAGGTCGGGCGCAGCCACTCGGCAATCAATGATGCGATCGTCTCCTTGTCGAGCGGCGTATAGTCGATCGTTGCGGGCGTATAGTAGGCGGAGGCCTGCTCGTAAAACGAATCGAACGACGGAACGTCGATCGAAGCCGCGCCGCCGCCCCCGCCGCCGCGCGGAAGTGCAGACGCAAGTTTCGCGTCCTGCTCCGCTTTTTTGAGCTTCTTTTGCACGTTCAGGTCCGGACTGACCGGCGGTGTCAGAAGCCTGGTATTGATGGTGGGTAGTTTCATGCGTTTTCTCCTTCCGTGGATTTGGCAAATGCCGCTTCGAGCGCCGTCAGTTTCTGATACAGCAGCTCGAAATTCTGGTTCAGATTGTTTTCATTCTGGGCGACGGCGCTGTCGTAATCATCCCGCGCATCGGTCTCGGTCGCCATGCGCGACAGGTAGACCGGAAACAACGCCTGCATGCCGGTTGCGGTGTACTGCATTCTGCCCTCCTTACTCCGGCCGCAGCTGTGCGTCGAACCGCACGGTTACGCCGGTATCGAGCGTAAAGTGTCCGCCGTCGATGTTGGAAAAACGGAGCCGAATCACACGCCCCTCGCCCCGAAGGACGGCCTCGGCGGCGGAATCGTCCTCATCCGGAAACGTCAGGACCGAATCATAGTTGCGTCCGTCACATTTGACCGTGATCTTCATCGGATCGCCGGTACCGGTGCAGGACAATTCGCCGAGCGCCTTATCATGGCTCTTGCTGCCAAAATCGATGCGCGGCGTTTCCCACCAAGCCTCGATCGGCCAGCCGTCGTAGGTCACGCTGTCATCGAACCGCTCGACAAGCCCCGCCCCGGTCAGTACATACAGCTCGCCGCGCGCAGCGCAGAGGCCGCCGATCTGAAACCCGCGCCGGATCATGAACGTGCCGCGCATCAGG
>JAUMVL010000193.1 GCA_030530185.1 Clostridia bacterium
CGGGAGCCGTCGGCTTTGTTCTTGTAAACAATGACCTTGCCGGCGCCGTCCTTGTAGATGCCGAACGCCTTCGGGCCGCGATAATCCTCGCCGATGAAAAACCGCATCCGAAGCAACGGCATGTCGCGCTCGGCACAATATTCCTTCAGTTCCTCAATCGTCCGTGGATGCAGGATCACGCGAACCGTGTCTTCCACAAAGTGCGGATTTTCGGAGCCGCAATTTGCGCAATAGCGCTCGTTCGACCGGACGGTCGCGTCGCAGTAGGGGCAGCGGCCGGTCGAAGCGTTTTCGCTGCCGTGTGCACGGGTACCTCCGCGGGAAACCGTACCGTCCGATTCGGGATGCACGACAAAATTCGGATTCGGCGCGCCGCAGTGGGAACACTCCTTTTCATCCGAATAGAGCTCGGACCCGCAAAATTCACAGGCGCCGATTGTCGCACTTGGATGATGCAGGCCAAAAGTGCGCTTTGGGGATTGCGAAGCGGCCTGCTGTTTCGCGGTCGAATCGTAATGCGGATTGGGCTTCCCGCAATTTGGGCAAACCTTTTGCGCATCGCTGAGGTTCACAAAGCAGGAGGGACAGGGATATTGTGTACGCATCACGTATTCCTCTCAAAGCTGAAGGGTATCCGGTTCTGTTTGCCGGGCTGCGGATGACGGATGCGTCATCCGCGTTGTTTCACGGATCTTTTTTATTATACCGGAATTCTGCAAGCAATGCAACCGTCAGATGCGGAATTCGGCAAAATCCAACGTATCATGCGGGATCGCCGCGCAAAAACGGGTCTGCAGTGCAGACCCGTTTCAAACCGTTGATAAAGGATTCAAAGTCTTTCCGGACAACGACCGGCACGACTCAACGCGATAGAAGCCAGTCCTTTTTCAATTCGTTGGCCGGCGGGAGGCAGGTGAAGCCGCGGCAAACGTAATAGGTCTTTTTGCCGTCCAGCAGCGGATATGCCGAGGTCTCCCGTTCCAGCATCAGCAGGTTTGCGCCGAGCGGAACAAGGGCGGGAAGCATCCCCGCGTCCTCCTGTGCACAAACGGCGACGACCTCGACCGGCGGCTGCTCATAGTCGGAAAGCGCAACCAAAAACATGCCGAACCCCATCGGCGCGGATGCCGCCTGATGTTTCATATAAGTCATCTGCTTTTCGGGCAGTTTTTTCGAAATCCGATCCGGCGCAAGCGTCGAAAGCCTTGTCAGCACATAGGCCATGATGGAATTGCCGCTCGGCATTGCACCGTCGTACGATTCCTTGGATCGGATCAAAAGCGTTTCGTTCTTCGGACCGGAAAAGAAAAATCCGCCTGCTTGAACATCAAAAAACTCGTCGATCGCTGTCTGTGCGCGCCAAACGGCGGCATCCAAATAAGTCTGATCCAACGTTGCGGCATACAGTGACAATTCCGCAAGCGCAAGACCTGCATGATCGTCTAAAAATGCGCGACTGCCGGTCTTTCCATTCCGAAAGCTTGTAAAAAGCGTCTCTCCCTGCTTGAGGTTTCTTTGCACGAACCAATACGCCTGCACCGCTGCACGGAGATATTCGGGGTTTTGACTCACGTGAAACAATGCGCACATCCCGGTAATCGCAAGGGCGTTCCAAAATGTCAGCTGCTTATCATCCGTCCTGAGCGGAGCACGTTTTTTTCGATACCTCAGAAGCGCTTGTTTTTCGGATTCAAAGCGCTTCGTTTGTCTCGGATGATTCAAAAGGTTCGGAATGCTTTTGCCCGCAAAGTTCCCTTCTTCTGTGATGTCATAGCAGGCATTGAACGCCTCGCCCGCATCTTTGCCAAGCACTGCAACGGTTTCTTCGGGCGTAAGCAAATAGTAGCGCCCCTCCTCTCCATCGCTGTCCGCATCCTGCGCACAAAAGAACCCGCCCTCCTTTGACTGCATCTCCCGCAAAAGATACGCGGCAGTCTGCTCAGCGACGTCCAAATAGAAGCTGTCCCCGGTCAGCTCAAACGCTTTGCTGTAAACAAGGATCAAAAGCGCATTGTCGTAGAGCATCTTTTCAAAGTGCGGAACGAGAAACCGCCGGTCGGTCGAATACCGACAAAACCCGCCGCCGATGTGATCGAACATGCCGCCGGCATACATCCGCTCGAGCGTGAGCGTCGCCATAAACAGCGCCTGCCTGTCGCCGTTTTTCTCATACTGCTGCAAAAGAAACAGCAAATTATGCGGCGATGGAAACTTTGGCGCGCGTCCAAATCCGCCATATGTCGAATCGAAGCTTGACTGCAAGGTGGAACATGCTTTGAGGATCAAATCCGTTTCGGGTTTGTTATGCGTTTTTTCCGTTTCGGTAAGCGCACTCGCCACTGCATCCGCCGATTGGAGCAAATTTACCCGATCATGCATCCACGCATCCAAAATCGCTTCCAACAGATCGCAAAATCCCGGCATGCCGTAGCGCGCAGTTTTGGGGAAATACGTTCCGGCATAGAAAGGCTTTTTGTCCGGCGTCAGAAAGAGGCTCGTGGGCCAGCCGCCACTGCCCGTCATTGCTTGGCACGCCGCCATATACACGCTGTCGATATCCGGTCGCTCCTCCCGATCCACCTTGATCGAAACGAAGCCGCGGTTCAAAAGCGCGGCCGTCCTCTCGTCCTCAAAGCTCTCGTGTGCCATTACATGACACCAATGGCAGGTGGAATAGCCGATGCTGAGAAAAACCGGCTTGTCCTCTGTGCGTGCTTTTTGGAACGCCTCCTCGCCCCACGGATACCAATCCACGGGGTTTTGGGCGTGCTGCAGCAGATACGGACTTGTTTCGCAGATCAAATGATTGCTCATTTTTGCATGCCCTTGAGATCGCCCGTTGCGGGATTGTCCAAAAGAGCGCCATCCTCTGAAAAACGCGAGCCGTGGCACGAGCAATCCCACGTACGCTCCGCTTTGTTCCAATGCAGTGCGCATCCCAGGTGCGGGCAGCGCGGCACCGTCGGTGTAATCAAACCAAGCACCGACTCAAACGCGTTCGTCATCAGCGACGGACGCAAGATTGTGCGGGGCGGGGAGAATACCTCCATGTACGGATTTTCTTTGCCGCAAAGAAGATCGCAAAGAAGCCTTGCCGCGACCATGGATCCCGTCATGCCCCATTTATTGAACCCTGTCGCGACATACAAGCCTTCCGTACCGGAAGAATATCGCCCGATATACGGCACCGAATCCAGCGTCATGCAATCCTGCGCCGCCCAAGCATACCGAATGGTCGCTTGTTCGTAATACCGCTTCGCAATCTTGTACAGCGCTTCATACCCGCCGCCGTTTTTTCCGGTTCGATGGCTGCCGCCGCCGATGAAAAGCAGATCGCCATAATTGCGAAACGAGAGCCCTTTTTCATCGTCGTCCAGATACATCCCGTCAAGTTCTTTCGCATGGTCCAATGCGATCACATAGGAGCGGTGCTGATACTGTTTGATGAAATACGCGCCGTGCTTGTTGAGAAACGGAAAATGCGTAGCGACGATCACACGCTTTGCCAAGATCGTTGCGCCGCTTGTGACCACTGTGATTCCATTTTTCGTCTGTTTCAGCTCGCGCACCCGCGTATGCTCATAGATGCGAAGCCCTCTTGCAAGTTCTGAAAGAAACCGAAGCGGGTGAAACTGCCCTTGGTTGGGGAACTTGACCGCGCCGGCAACCGGAAAC
>JAUMVL010000194.1 GCA_030530185.1 Clostridia bacterium
TCCGCCGTTTTGATGATGCGAAGGTCGGACAGCTCAGTTGCAAACGGAACCAATTCCAACTCGAACTTTGCGTATGTCTGATAGCGTGCAAAGCTCACGCAGTCATCTTCAAATCCAACCGTCTTGGCGTGCTCATCGTGCAGCGCCGCGCGAACGGTTTCAAGCTGCTTGCTGCCGGCAGCTTCGATAATTTCAAAGCGGTCGCCGGACTGCTCCTTGGCCTGAATCGTATACCGGAAGTCGGTCACCAGCACGCTGCTCTTCTTTGTAACCAGCACCGTCGCATCGATGCTTGTAAAGTTGGAAAAATACCGGATCGCCGTCAGCGAGTTCAAAAGAACCGCATCAAGCCCCTTCTTTTCCATCGCGGCACGCAGCCGCATCAATCTGTCGTTCATGTTCCTGCCTCTGTTTCTACTCAATAAGTGATATTATTATAGAACATTCCCGAAAGAATTGCAAGTATTAGTTGTGTTTCTACGGATTTGCGTTCCCGTCATGCTTCTTTGATCCGGGATGGTTCTGAAGCTTTCCGATCAGCGTTTCCCTCGTTTTCTGCATCTGTTCTTTCAGGGCATCGCGCCGTTCCAGCACCTGATCGATCAACGCTTCGGTCCCTTCCTCCACAACGTCGAACATCGCATCACGCTGCTCCTTGGCTAGCTCATAATACCCACGTATCTTCTGTACCGCATTGTAGGATTCCCCGAGCGAACGGTAGAAGTGATCGTCCGGCCAATGCGAATGGAACTTCAGCGTTTTGGTGTCTCGAATGACGTCGCGGTAGCGCTGAACGGCACGGTCGACGCTCGTCTCCCACGAGCAATACAACCTATCCATTGCACGTTGGCCCAAATCATACATGGCCTGCTTGTCCCGGCAGATCTTCCGCAGTGCTTCAGCCATCGCGTCGGGATTCTCCTCGATTAAAATGCCGGTCTGTCCGTCCGTGACGCCTTCCGCCGCACAGCTTCCCGCAATCAGCACGGAGGCAAGGCCGCCTGCCGCAGCCTCACGCACCACGAGGCCATTCGTATCGAATGTCGACGGAAACAGAAACAGGTCCGCAGCCGAATAGAATGCGCGAAGCTTTTCCCGATCGCGGACCGCACCGGTAAACGTGCACACGTCCCAAAGGCCGAGATCGCGCGTGTAGGTCTGAATCTCCTCCATGTCGTTTCCCGCACCGACAAACAACATCCGGAACTGCACGCCCTGCTCCTTCAGCTTCTGCAGCGCGGCAAGCGTAATGCGAATGCCCTTATACCACATCATGCGTCCGACGAACAGGAAGGTCGGAAGGTTCGGATCGATCGCATATTCCCTGCGGACTGCGTCCACCGCATCCTCGCTTGCGCGTCCTTTCGGTACGTCCACGCCGTTTTCCATGACCGTATACGTTCCGTTGTAGCCCAGCGAGCGCAGATTCTCCCCTGCGCCGCGGCTGACGACCCATACGTCGTCGCACGACTCGATGTTATGCACCAGCGCTTTGATGGCTGCTTCCTGCACGAGCTTGGCCGAGATCGCGTTGCGAATATCGATATCAAACTTCGTGTGATACGTGAACACCATCGGAATGTTCATCGTTTCGCGCAAAGCACGCCCGAGCATGACCGCCGTCACCGGGCAATGCGCATGCAGGATATTCAACGGCTCCTTGGAGATTGCCGTAATCGCTTTCGGGTCGAGCGGATTGCCGGCACGGTAGCCGACCCAGTCCGAAACATCCACGCTTTGATACCGCACAACGCGATACGGATAGATCGCGTCCGAGTAATTTGGGTAGTACGGCGCCGCGACGAGTGCGCGCCCGTATTTGCGCTGAATGATCTCGGCATAGTTCATCACCGCGTTTGAAACACCGTCAATCTGCGGTGGAAACGAGTCATTCATCAAGCCGACATACAGAGGTTCTTCCATATTCGTCTCCTATTGTCTGTCAAAATCAGGCCGTACATCGACCTCGATCATCTGATAGAGTGCGTCGCAACGTTCCAAAAGGGCTTCCAACCGGGTTCGCTGCTCCCTTAGCACGGTCTTGGCTTCTTCCCGATCGGAAAAGTACGGAAGATTGGCAAGGATATTCAGCCACGCAATCTTTGCCGCGCATTCCAGTTCGGCAGCGCCCGCCGCAAGATCGCCGACGCACGTCGGATTGCTGCGTCCGTACAACTGCTCCAGGATCATTACGGTCTCAATCGCTGAGTCGATCACCTCGCACGGCACTTTGGTCGCATGATGGATCGCCTGCTGCAAAGCAGCTTTTCGTGTCTGCTTTTCCGCCTCGGTTGTCTTTGGCAGTGCAAGCGCCGCCATATAGCCGTCGTATGCGGCAGCATCCGCATCGGCAAGGTCGACGAACCGCGCAATCAGCGGTTCCAGCGCTGCGGACGCCTGCTTCGCATGTTCCGAAAGTGCCGCATATTTTTCCCGCCCGAGCGTTAGCTCGGCAACCATTCTGCCAAGCGCTGCGCCGAGCGCGCCCGAAAGTCCCGCCGCTGCTCCGCCGCCGGGTGCCGGCAAACGCGAGCCGAGGGCCGATAAAAAGGATTGTATCGTTCTGTCTGCAATCTGAAGCTCCATAACAATTCTCCTTATCCGATGATCTGTTTCATCATACCATTCCGAAAGGCGACTGTCAATTTTTTCCGTTTGCAAAACAGACAGCACCTCGACGAAGATTGTCGAAGTGCTGTTGATGGACCTGTTTGGTTATCTCTGCCCCTTGTCGTATGGAATGCCCTCGGCCTTCGGAGCACGGGACTTCTTGGACGTAAACGCGAGAACGAGCAGCGAAACGAGGTACGGCAGCAGACGGTAGAAGTTCGCGTTCAATAGCTTGCCCCAGACCGGATCGGTCGAGAGCTTCAGCAGCAGGTACTGGCCGTTTCCATCGATGTCGAGCGTGGAGTACGAAGCCGCCATGCACTTGAACAAGCCGAACAGCAGCGCTGCCCCCGCGATGTTCAACGGCTTCCAGTTACCGAAGATCATAACGGCAAGAGCAAGGAAACCGAAACCTGCGACGTCGCCGTTGGCAACGCAGTTCGAGGTCGTCAGCGTGTATACGAAGCCTCCCATGCCTGCAAGCGCACCGGAGATTGCCACGCCAAGATAACGCATCTTAACGACATTGATGCCGAGCGAGTCCGCCGCCTGCGGGTTCTCGCCGCAGGACCGGAGGCGCAGACCGAACTTGGTTTTGTACAGGATGATCGACAGCACGACAAACACCAGAAGACAGACATATGTCGTGATGTAAACCTTGTTCAAGAACGTATCGACAAAGAAGTTGGAGACGTCCTTAAGTCCGAAATAGCTTTTTTTGAGCATAAACCAGCTGGCAGCATCGCCGGTATACATGCGTAGTTCGTTCTGTTGAGCAATCAGACGGATGAAAAACAGAACTACAGCAGGCGCCAAGAGATTCAATGCTGTACCCCCAATCGTCTGATCTGCTCTAAGGTTGATTGCAGCAAATGCCAGTAGAAGCGAAAACAGTGAACCCATAATTGCTGCAACTATCATCGTCAAAAGCACCGCGCCCTGCATGGCTCCCCAGTTGGCTGCACCTTTTTCAAGCACAAAGACGTGATACTGCTGCATTTGATTTACGAACAGTGCGCCGATGAACGCGCCGAAGATCATAATACCTTCCAGCG
>JAUMVL010000195.1 GCA_030530185.1 Clostridia bacterium
TGGTCAGCCCCGCGCTGGCCATTGCGTATTCGGCCAGCAGCGGATGATCTTCCGGGGCTAATTTCCGTCCCAGCGCGTCCTCCGTCTCCGCTACCCTGGCAAGCGCGTGGGCATACTTTGTGCCGCGTCGAAACGTCTGCCCGCTTACGGTCAGGTTGCCGTGATATAAATCTTCCAAAATTCGCCGCATGATATTGATCTCCTCCTGCTGCACTGTATGACAATTCCCTTTTCCTCGCATATCGAGGTCATGGACATTACGCCATACAATG
Source organism: Clostridia bacterium (assembly GCA_030530185.1). Lineage (GTDB taxonomy): Bacteria > Bacillota > Clostridia > Christensenellales > CAG-138 > UBA3792. The sequence continues at coordinate 273 of JAUMVL010000195.1, forward strand.
CGCCGGAAGTCAACGGCATAGGAGAAGAGTTATCTGTTTTGATGCGGTCGCCGTGGCTACATACAAAATAGATTTTGCCTTGTTGGGGCTTTTTTTCACAGCCCCTTTCACTATGAAACCGGATTACATTACGAAGCCCAGAACGCCGTACAGCACCAGCGAGATCGCCGCCATGATCAGCACGTAGGGCATTTGCGTCTTGACGTGATCGATGATGTCGCAGCCGCTCGTCGCGCAGGACATGATCGTCGTGTCCGAAATGGGAGAGCAGTGGTCGCCGAAGATTGAGCCGCCGAAGATCGCGCCGGCGACCAGCGGAATGTTCGTGCCCATATTGATCGCCATTGGCAGGCAAATGACCGACATGATCGCCATCGTGCCCATCGAGGTGCCGGTCGCGAACGACAGCAGCATGCACAGCAGGAACGTCAGCGCCGGCAGCAGCGCGGGCGTCAGCAGGCTTTCAAACACGCTGGTGAGGTAATTGCCGGTGTCCAGCGACTTGACCATCGTGCCCATCGTAAAGCCGAAGAGCAGCACGGCCGCGACCGGCAGCATCGAGCCCATGCCCTTGAACATCTCGGAAATAACCTGATCGACCGTAAAGATCTTTTCAATCACGCACATCGCGCACGCCACAACAACCGCCAGAATGCAGCCCCAGAGCAGCGCCTGCATGCCGGAGCCCTGCGTGGGATTGCCGTTGCCGGTGATCATCAGCACGCCGAGGATCGTGAGAATCAGCACGCCCATCGGGAGCAGCATGTTGATCGCGCGGGACTTCGCATTCTTCGCAACCTTGCCGGTTTCGGAAATGCCGCTGCCCTTGCCAGGCGCGTCGAGCATGCCGGTTTCCTCCGCGCGCTTTTCCGCCGCGCGCATCGGGCCGATGTTGATGTTGAAAATGCACACCAGCAGCGTTCCGAACACCGCGAGAATGCAATAGAAGTTCAGCGGGATCGACTTGATCAGCACGGAGATCGCATCGGCCTCCGGAACGCCGCCGGACGTGAGATAGCCGATCATCGAGGCGAGCCAGCCGCTCAGCGGGAACAGCACGCACCACGGCGTGGAGGTCGCGTGAATGATGAACGCCGATTTCTCGTGCGGAACCTTCAAAGCGTCGTTAACCGGGCGGGAGACAGAACCGGTGACCATGCAGCTCAGCGAGCCGGACGTGAAGATCACGATGCCGAGCAGCCACGTAAACAGGCAGGAGCCGCGCTTGGACTTGATCAGCGCGCGCTTGTTGATCATCGCCTCGGTGAAGCCGTCGATGCCGCCGGAGATCTCAATTAAGTGAATCAGCGCGCCGATCAGCAGGAACGACATCAGCACGATCGTGTTGGAATTGCTCTCAAACGTGTGGATGAACGAATAGAACGTGCCGTTCAGACCCGCGAACACCGCGCCGCCGCTCAGGATGAACGAGCCGGTCAGGATGCCCAGCAGCAGCGCCGCAAATACGTTTTTCGTAATCAGCGCCAGCAGAATCGTCAGAATCGGGGGAACGACCGACCAGAAACCATATTCCATCTTGTTTTCCTCCTTATTTGCGAATGCTTCTGCCGAGGCGATCGTTGACGGCCCGGCAATCCTTCGCGGCAATTTCGCCGCCAATGAGGACATAGTCGATTCCGACCGGCGGAAGCACCGGCTGCGCAAACGTCGCGCAATCGGCGATTCTGTCCGGATCGAAGACCGCGATATCCGCGTCCGCGCCCGCGTTCAGCCGGCCCTTGGAAATAAGGCCCAGCCGATTGGCCGGCATTGCGGTCATCCGCGTAATCGCGTCGGTCAGCGTGATTTTGCCCTTGCGCGCGAATTCGGCGATCAACTGCGGGAACGTACCCGCCGCGCGCGGATGACCCTGCCCGTGCGACAGGATGCCGTCGCTCGCGAGCATTACGTTCGGGTGATTGAACGCGTAATCCACGTCCGATTCCTTCATTACGTAGCAAACGGTCATGCATTCCGGCATGTCTCGGCGCATTTCCTCGAAGATTTCCTTCGTGCAGCGCATGCCCTTGTATTTGCCTTCGCAGAGCTCGATCGCGTCGTAATCGCAATGATAGCGCTCGAGCCAGCCGGGATCGTAGGTCGTGGAGCCGATCGTGGTCGAAAACGCGTAATACGGATAGCAGTCGCAGGCGACGTCCAGGCCGTTCGCGCGCACTTCATCCACCATTTCGAGGAACGTGGGCATCTGACCGAAACCGGCCATGCTGCCAATGTGCGAAATCTGCGTCGGAAGCCCCAGCGCTTTTCCGATTTTCATCAGCTCGTGCGCCGCATCGTAAACCTCCTCCGCGTCCGAGCGCACGTGCGCCGCAATCATTTTGCCGCTCTTTTTGCACGGCTCGGCCGTCGCGAGCAGCTCCTTAAAATCAATGCCCGGCACATAGCGAATGCCGTAGGAAACGCCCGCGCAGCCGCGATCGAGCGCGACGGCGATCCGCCTGGCCATTTCCTCGCGCTGCACCTGTGTAGTCGGGCTGTATTTGTCCGTTGCGCCCGCGGTTTCGCGGAAATACGCGTGCCCAGCGAGCATTGCGACGTTTACCGGCGCGCCGTCGCGGTCGACCAGATCCAGATAATCACCCGGATCGCAGCAGTTCAACCCGCAGTTGCCGCCCACGGCGGTTGTCACGCCCATGCGGAGCATGCAGTGGAAGATCGATTTTTCCTCATCGGAATAGATCCTGCCGTCCGGTTCCACGGGATCTTCGTGCATGTGAATGTCGATAAAGCCCGGACAAACGATTTTGCCGCTCGCGTCGATTTTAACGTCCGCGTCCGGCATTTCGCGCGTGGCGCACACGATTTTGCCGTTTTCAATCAGAAGATTCAGGCGGCTGTCGATCTGGTTGGCCGGGTCAATGACTCTGCCCGAATGAATCAGCGTTTTCATTTTCATCACCCCCGTGATTTCATTATACTTGAAAAAAATACCGTAGAATAGCGCATAAACGCCTGGAAACCTTGAAAAAAATGCTTTTATTACAGAAAAAACACGCCGAACCCCTTGCAAAAAGCGGGGTTCGGCGTGCAAATGCGCTTAAAATCAGAACTTGCCCTTGCGGAAGAACTGCTCAAGCTTATTGAGCTTGTTGTAGTTTAGGCCGTGCATGACAAGATTCAGGCAGGTGATTAGTCCGACGAATGCGCACGCGCCGATGATCACAAGATAAGCGCTGGTGCGCTGCGGAAGCGTGATGAAGTTCTTCGCCCAGATATCCAGATAAGAGCGCGTGAGTGAGAAGCCGAGGAAGACCGATCCCAACATAATGATCGGGCCCATCAGATTTAATTCGGGGGGTTGGAGTTTTCTTTGTTCACGAATTGGGATTTGGACTTTTAACGTGTCCACTTTCAGGGGGACATTTTACGCT
>JAUMVL010000196.1 GCA_030530185.1 Clostridia bacterium
AGTGCGCTTTGCGAAAGACTTAGCTGGGCTGCAGGTACATGAAAGTACCCGTTTGCGGCCGCTTCGATTCCGTAATAGCCGGATCCGAAATACACTTGGTTGAGGTATGCTTCCAAAATCTGCTGTTTGGAAAAGATATGTTCAAGCTGATAGGAAAGGATTGCCTCATCAAGCTTTCGCGTCAGCGTTTTTTCGGCGCTCAGGTGTGTGAGTTTAATCAGCTGCTGTGTGATCGTCGAGGCGCCTTCCACATAGGAGCCCGCTTTCAAATCAGCCAGCGCAGCGCCGCAGATCCGGATCAGATCCACGCCTTCGTGCGAATAAAAGCGGGCATCCTCCGCCGCAATAAAGGCATTTGTTACGTGCGCGGGAAGACTGCTGACGGAAATGGATACGCGATTTTCGGTTCGGTATAGTTGAGAGACAATTTCTCCGTTTTGATCCAGAACGAGAAGCGATTCATCCGGATGTAGTATTTTTTGCGTGTTTAGAGCATGCCAGGCATCCCGTGATGCAATGTAACCGGCAAATAGCAAAACAGGAGACAGCAGTACAACGAAGACACAAAGCAAAAAAAGGCGCCTGCGGCGCCGCCTGATCGGTTGATAGGTTGGCAACAGCTTCTTACGCATACGGATAGTGTTCCGTATGGACCGGGTGCAAAAACCGTCGCAAATGGGTCTGATACAGGTTGCCGAATATCTGATAAATGATTTCCGTCAGCAGGATTTCCAATTCGATGCCAATGATAACCAGTACAAGCCAAAATGGATCAAGGCCGGAAAACGGCTGCACTCCAATCAGAAACAGAACAAAGAATCCGATCGCAATACCTGCATTGGCAAGCAAAAACGCAAGAAGATTCCCAAACCATTCCGTACGGATCCGAGAGAGAAGAGCACGAACCGGTGCATACCATCCGATGACGGCAACGAATCCAAACCATGCGAAATGTGGAAACGGCAAAAACAGAATCAGGACGGCGGGGAGGACGGTATTGAAAAGCAGCGCAGCGTACCGATCCTCTTCCGTCAAAACGGAAGCCGGAAGGACCATCAGCGGCAGAAGCAAAACGCCGAGCATGCCGATCGCTTCCGCGCTCCAAAGCAGGATCAACGTCAGCAGAACCATCATGCAGTCCAGTCCGAAATTCAGTTTTTGAATGTGTTTGTTCATTGTATGTTATAGCAAAATCAAGATGCACCGTTTTTTTGACGCCATCTGGAGCGTCTGGGAAGAGCCGCTCTTGTGTTTTCGAACGTAAGCAATGCAGACGTCGCTGTGCGCCACCATGTACCGATTGCGTTCGGTATAGCAGAGCGGCGTATAGCGATCTGAAAGATAATGCACTTCCGTCGCTTTTTCTTTCAGCAGGGCAAAGCGTGTCCGATCTTCTTCGGAAAATGCAAAATCATGGCCGATGAAGGGAACGCAGATAAAAAGCCGCAGGGGACTCTTTTTCCAGAGTTTCCGAAACCGAAGCAGCGTTTCCGCGGCAAGCATATCGAATCCGGAAGCGCCGCCCATATAAAAGGTTGTGCAGCCGAGCCGGATCGCATCCGAAATCGCGTGATGCAACGCCTTGTACAGTGCACGGTATTCGCTTGAATCCGCCGCGGGCAGTTCTCGATGCCCGGTGAAACAACAGGCTCGCGTCATAGCGTAGGTCCCGCATCCATCGTGCGATTCGCGCAAAGCGAACAAACGGCCGCGGTATCTCCTTTCTTCGCCGCTGTAATCAGCTTGTCTGCATATTGCCTCGCTTCCGCAAACAGTTCATCCACGCTTTCCGTGCGAGGGATGGAAGGAAAGGCTTTGGCGCACCAGACGGCATGGCGTGCATTCATGCAGTCGTCAAAAAATGCCCGCGGGGCAGCCAACAGAAAGGCCGATACGACGCCGTCCTTGCGAAATATGTGTTCGATCGCATGGACGAATCGAAACCGATTCCCCTTGGGATCAAACAAAACCGGATACATCCGCAGAAGTTTTCGCACGCTTCGTGCATAGGCGTGCGGCTTTTGCTCCTGAACGGTATCTGTGGCAACCTGAACAAGCAATGAATCCAGTCGTTTAAGTTCCTTGGGCTTTGTAAAGAGCGACGCAAACGGAACGGCATTCTGATAACGCTCGTAGAAAATCGCATCAATATCCCCTTCAAAGCGCGTATGATCCATTCCGCTGTAGCGTGCGCAGATATAAGGATGCACCGTGCTGTCAAGAGCGATGTGCGTTAAAAAACCATAAACATACGGAAGAAGCTGCTTGGGGGCATGCAAAAACAGGGAGGCAGCGAGTCGATCGCAAGGAACCTTGTGCAGCTTGTTTCCGATTTTCTTCTGATTCGGAACAAACGGTGTCGGCGGAATTCGGTCAAAAAAGAAGACATCCGGGCCGAGCGAACCGAGCATAAACAGAGAAAGAGAATCCCGATCGGAAAAGCAGTTCAGCTTTTCGCCGAGCAAATAGGCAAATGATGTATGTGATAGAATGTACGGCATAATTCTATTATACATATTTTTACCAAAAAAACATCCCCGAAGAAGCCGATTTTGTTGCTTTTTTTTGAATTAATTGTAAAATGGCTTCCGAATTTCAAAAGACATGGTAAAATAAAAACACGATTAATGAATCTTAAAGGAGTATTCCTATGAAACGAGTCAAAACACGCCGAAAGAATTTTAAAATTTCCAACCCGATCGGGTTTGCATTATTCATCGCGGGGATTCTGTTGTCGCTTGGCTTGATTGCCGTTTTGATTACGCTTGGCGTTGGATACGGCAATGATGCCGTGCGCTACGTACAGGATCAGATTCAAGGCACCGTGGAGGAGATCAACGACCAGCCGACGTTTACGCCCGAGCCTACCATGGAGCCGACCGCAACGCCGGAACCGATTCAGACGCCGGAGGTTGGCACACCCGCACCGACTGATACGCCGACGCCGGAACCCATCGGTGACATTGCAGACACCCCGGCACCGACAATCGACGCAAATGCGCCACTGTACGGGTATACGATCGGTATCAACCCGATGCGCGACGCGGGTTCGGACTATAAAGATGAGTGTGAGTTCAATCTTGCGTTTGCAAAGTCCATTGCCGCATACCTCGAAGCGCGCGGGGCAACGGTTGTCCTGACCCGTGATTCCAATGATATCACGATGAGTGAGAAGCAAAGAGGACAGATCCTTAAAAAAGCCGATTGTGACATTGCCTTTGAGATCGTATGCAATCATATGTCGGCAAAGAGCCGCGGCTGTTACGCCCGCTACGGCGCAAGCGGAACATACGCAAAGGAGCTTGCCAATGCATATCAGGAAGTGACGGGAATTCCGTTCCAGAGCAACCACAAGAGCGGTATCTACAAAAAGACCGAAAACGTAATTCATTACTGCGGCTGTCCGTGTGTCCGCCTTGTGCTCGGAAACTGGGACAACGCTGAGGATCGCGCCATCATTCAGAATGAATCCATGCAGCAGAAGATTTTTGAAGCAATTTATACGGTTCTTCTGGGACGTCTGAAGGGCTGACAAGAAAGGAACAGAAACACAACCGCTCCGTGCTTTGCGGAGCGGTTTTTCAACGAATTCATTCCGACAAGAAAAGCATCT
>JAUMVL010000197.1 GCA_030530185.1 Clostridia bacterium
ATCTTTCATGGCACCCTTCTCGATTACGAGGATGTTGAAGCAATGGCCCGCGAAGCCAGCAAGAACGGCTTTCACATTGAATTAACGCACATCCCGGCAAAAGAAGTTTCGGATAAAGAATCTGCGATCGATGAAATCTTCCATGAAATTCAGACTGGGCCTTTTGATGAACTCAAGAAGCCTGACCTTATCTGAATGACAGAGGAATCAAAAATGCAAACATTTATCCTGCTTCTCGTCGGCGCAAGCTCCATATCCCTCGTTTCCGCCGAAAGCGGCGAAAACTCGATCATTCCGCTGCGTCTCCTCTTCCCACCGAACCCGCTTCGCTGGGCTTCGGCGGGAGCCCTGTTTTGTCCTCCGCAGAGCCGAGGAAGTCCCCGAAAATCCGCCTGAAAGCGGCTCGAAAGCCCTCTCCGGGGCAGGGACGCTGCCCCACCCGAAGGAGGCCACACAGCGGCTCACAGGGGCGAACACGGGGGTTCTTCAGCCTGTTCGGCCAGTTGCTGCTGTGCCCGTTGACGCTCGGCGGCAGCTTCGGCCACGGCAAACTGCCGCTGATGGAACTGCTCTATCGCCTGTCTCCACGGCAGCAGTGTGTAGAGCAGGGAGCCGTTTCGTTTGCGGCCATTCTTGAGAACGATGGAGGTACGCTCCGTGCGGATAAGACCTTTTTCCTCCAGCGACCGTACATACTTGCACACCGTATTGCGGCTCATGCCTACGGCGTCACCGATGGTACGGTAACTGGGGTAGCACTGATAGGTCTTGCGATCCTCGCAGAACAGCAGGAATGAGTATACGGCGATCTCGCCGGGAGACAGGCCCAGTTGACAGATGACCTTCGGCACGGGATAGTAGTTCTTGGCAGGGTCGGGCTTCTGCCACGGCAGGGTTCGGGTCATTGCACACCGCCTGTCTGCGACGCTACCCATTGGCAGAACTTTTCTTTCGGGACAACGATGCGGCTGCCCACACGCAGGGCGGGGAAGCTCGTTTCGTGCATCAGTTCGTAGGCGCTGGAGATAGAAATGCCCAGCACCTGCGCTACCATCTCCGCATTGAGGAATAACGGCAGCTCGTCGTAGGTGGTGTATTTCGATACTTTCATTTTGTGTTACCTTTTCTTTTTGAATTACCGCAATCGTATCTGATTGACTTGCGGCCATCCATCAGATACAATGTGAGCATAGCACAGCCAAAAATCAGGTGCAATAGCTCCGGCGGTTGTTGGGTACACAACGAAAACTCCATCGGAAACGGAGGGCACAACATGAGCTATCAGAATGACGATCTTTTCGAGTGGTTTGAAGTGTTGTTTGGAAAGAAAAGCTGCATCGTGGCAGGCAAGGAATATCCGCTGGGATATTTCGCCGCCGAAGCCTTGGAGATAGACGACGCGCTTCTCGCGGAATTGAAGGATCTGACCCAGCGGGGCAGTGAGGAATTCCATGTGTTTCTGAACGCACGGACAGCATCCAGCGCCGGTATGGCGGTTCAGGAATTGGACAGGGCGTGGGCGCTTATCAAGCAGCTCCCGCTGTATAACAAAATTCCGTACTGGCATGGAAAGCGCAGCGCTGTCAGTGACATGATCCACGACTTGCGTGAAGATGCGGCGAAGCATGACCGTATGCTCACAGTCGGGACGCGGGAGAATGAGCTGCTGCGGCGCTGGCAAGGACGGTATAGCTGCATGGCCGATGACCTCAAGCGATTCCAGTATGACGTGGATGATATGTTGACCGACTTTTTTGAGGAACTGCCTTCCCGCAGACCGGAGGCCTACGCGGCAGCATTTGATGAGTGTATGGAATCCTTCCGGGAGATCTATTCGCAGACAGAGGACGAAGAGGATCTTGCGTACATGGACGAACGCAAGGACAATTTTCCAGTGAGCATTTCTTTCACGGTGGAGCGAAACCAGAAAACGGGGCTGCCGTTCATCGCGGGAAAAATGACTTTCGAGGACTTGGTCAGCTTCCTGTACATGGATCTGTATCGCGGCATGGCGGTGGGCAATGTTCCACGACTATGTCACAACTGCGACAGGTGGTTTTTATTGACAGGGGCATACGACACGGTATACTGCCAGCGGGTAGCGCCGGGAGAGGAGACACGCACCTGCCGCCAGGTCGGCGCTCACCGCAAGGAAAAGGAAAAGAACGGCAAGGAATTTGCCTACCGTGAATATACCAAAGTATATAACCGGCTGAAAGCATGGAAGTATCGGGGAAAGCTCAACGCGGAGGACTGGAACCGTAAAGTGGCGTATATTCAGGATGTGAAAGCGGCGTTCTTAGCGGGCGGAATGAGCGACGCCGAGTATTTGGAGAAGTTGAAGAAGATTTGAAAAAAAGAATCTCTGCTCGATTCGAGCAGGGATTCCTTTTTCTTTGCTTACACCGACGCAGGTTTTGCGCCGCTTAACCGTCGTAGAGGACGTAGATCAGCAGGCTGCCATCTTCCTCAATGATGCAGACATTTCAGCGGAATCCGGCATCCGCAAGGCTGTCCATGCCCGCTTGCATCATGAGTTGGCGGAATATGAAGTCTACCATGTCCTTTACCTTGGCTTTCAGTGTTTCCTGCGAGGTATCCACTGGTACCGCCGCAGGGAATCGGTAGGCGCTGTTGTTCAGTGTCAGACTTGTGTCTGTGGTGACACCGTACTGCGTCACTGCGTAGGCGTTGGTAGCGTCGATAGCCGCTTGACGGTCTGCGGGTGCAGATGGTGCGGCTGTTGGTTCAGGCTCTGGCGTTGCTTCGGGTTCTACATACCCCGTCTTGGCGTGGACGATTTTGGAAGGGATGTCCTCTTGGTGAGTAGATTCCTCGACCGGCTCAGGGGGAGCGGCGGTTTGCGGAGTGCTTTCCTCTTGACGTGTATTCTCTTTCTTAGGTGGCTCCTGTGCCGAGGTTGATGCTGTGTCCGGTTCCTGCACAGTCATTGCTGGTTCAGATGTCGCTTGTGGCTGCTGTGCTTCTTCCTGCGCCGTGGCTGCCGGTGATGGGGTGGCCTCTGTTGAGCTGCGCTCCATCTGCCCGCAGGCCGTGAGCAGCAGCGCCGTGCTGATTGCCAGTAGTGTAATTTTAGTTTTCATCTTCATCCGCCTCCGTTGCGCAAAGAACGGTCAGAGCTTCCTCTGACCGTTCTTTTTTGTGTTGTTGTGATTCAGTTGTCAGTTTCAGCGCCAGCCGGAAGCTACATGTAAAACTGTATTCCTCCTGATTGTCATATAAGGCACGCCGAGAGTCCCGTAAAATCCGCCGTTGCAGGGACTAAGACGCCAGCCTTCGTGAAACCTCACTTAATAGGCGCCATTTCCGACTCCGCCGAAAACCTCCGTAAGCTGTCCGCACATCTCCGGCCTAAGAGCCGCCCGCACTGCGGGCGGTTGGCCTCCGAAACGCCTGCCTGCGGGCAGGTGTGCGAGGCGGATGTGTCCGGGCAGAGCGGCGGTAGCGACGCCAGCCTTTTATCCTGCTTTTCGCCGGCGCAAGCTCCATATCCCTCAGCTGCTGATAGCGGATCAGGTCACAGCGGGTACGCAGACTTACAAGATCCTTGGTTCAGGTGAGACGATTGTGACTGC
>JAUMVL010000198.1 GCA_030530185.1 Clostridia bacterium
CAAAAAACCCCCCCGGGGGGGGCCCCAACCCCCGCGCCCGCCCGCGTCTCGGGGCCGGGCCCGGCCGCTTGGGTCGGGATTCCCGCTTCGCGCGGGCGCCGCGTCACTCGATGAGGATGGTTTTGCGCTCAGGGAGCTTCGGCGTGTCTTTCTTGGGGATCGACAGGCTCAGTACGCCGTTTTCAAACTTTGCGGAGATGTCGTTCTCCGTGAGCTGTTCGCCGACGTAGAAGCTCCGCTGCAGCGTTCCGCAGTAACGCTCCTGCCGGATGAGCTTGCCCTGTTTATCGGTCGCTTCTTCATTCCGTTCCTTGCCGGCGCTGATGGTCAGATAGCCGTTTTCCAGGTCGAGCTTCAGCTCGTCCTTTTTGAATCCGGGCAGATCGACGTCCACTTCATAGTGATCCTCCTGCTCGCGGATGTCCGTTTTCATTTCGTATGCCGCACGGCGGCCGTAGAGCTTGCGGTCTACCTCGCGCAGAGCCGGAAATGCCGGAAAGTCAAACCAATCGTCAAACAAACTTGATCCAAAAATACTCGGCAACATAAGTCATTCCTCCTTAAAATACGTACGCGCTTTCGTTACCGAAGCATTACGGGGCGGGGATCGCTTTCGCTGTCCCCGTTCCTTTGTTACGCCCTTAGTATACCCATATTTTTTAGCACTGTCAAGCCTAGAGTGCTAAAATCCTGTGAACGTTTTGTGAATTTTTGACGGCCGGGCGGACCGCGCTTGTCGCTTGTATTCCGAAAACGGCTGTGCTATAGTGAAACCATAGATATTGGGAGCGTTCCCTATTTTTTGACAGGAGAGAACGGCTATGAAGATTTCCAAGGATATTCTTTACGTCGGCGTGAACGACCATAAGATCGACCTCTTCGAGGGGCAGTACGACGTGCCGAACGGCATGGCGTACAACTCCTACGTGATCCTCGACAAAAAAACGGCGGTCATGGACACGGTCGACCGCAATTTTACGCATGAATGGCTCAACAACCTCGACGCCGCGCTCGACAGCAAGGCGCCGGACTATCTGATCGTCCAGCACATGGAGCCGGATCACTCGGCGAACATCGTGAATTTTATGAAAAACTACCCCAAGGCGACGATCGTCTCCTCGCAGAAGGCGTTCGCCATGATGCAGAACTTCTTCGGCACGGAGTTTGAAGACCGCCGCATCGTCGTCGGCGAAGGCGACACGCTGGAGCTGGGAAAGCACACGCTCACCTTCGTCACCGCGCCCATGGTACACTGGCCGGAGGTCATCGTGACCTATGATTCCTGCGACAAGGTGCTGTTCTCCGCGGACGGCTTCGGCAAGTTCGGCGCGCTGGACGTCGAGGAGGACTGGGCGTGCGAGGCGCGGCGGTATTACTTCGGCATTGTCGGCAAGTACGGCGCGCAGGTGCAGGCGCTGCTGAAAAAGGCGGCGGGGCTGGACATTCAGACCATCTGCCCGCTGCACGGCCCCGTTCTGACGGAAAACCTCGGCTACTATCTGAACCTCTACCAGATCTGGTCGACCTACGGCGTGGAGACCGACGGCATCGTGATCAACTTCACCTCCGTCTACGGCAACACGAAGAAGGCGGTCGAGACGCTCGCGGAGCTGCTGCGCGCCAAGGGCTGCCCGAAGGTCGCCGTCAACGACCTCGCCCGCTGCGACATGGCGGAGGCCGTGGAGGACACCTTCCGCTACGGCAAGGTCGTGCTGGCGACGACCACCTACAACGCGGAGATCTTCCCCTTCATGCGTGAGTTTATCCAGCATCTGACCGAGCGCGGCTTCCGGAACAAGACCGTGGGTCTGATCGAAAACGGCTCGTGGGCGCCGCTCGCCGCCAAGACGATGAAGCACATGCTTGAGGGCTGCCAGAATCTGACCTTTACCGACACGACCGTGCGCATCACCTCGGCGCTGAGCGACGTGAGCAAAAAGCAGCTCGAGGAGCTGGCAAACGAGCTGTGCAAGGATTACATGGCGCGCGACGGCAAGACCGCGAACAAGAACGATCTGACCGCGCTCTTCAACATCGGCTACGGCCTGTACGTCGTGACTTCGAACGACGGCAAGCGCGACAACGGCTGCATCGTCAACACGGTCACGCAGGTGACGAATTCCCCCAACCGCGTCGCCGTCTGCATCAATAAGCAGAACTACACGCACCACGTCGTCAAGGAGACGGGCAAGATGAACGTCAACTGCCTGTCCGTGGACGCGCCGTTCAGCGTCTTCGAGACCTTCGGCTTCCAGAGCGGCAGAAACACCGATAAATTCGTCGGCTGGGAAAAGCTTTATTCCGACAACGGCCTGGTCTTTCTGCCGCAGTACATCAACTCCTTCCTGTCGCTGAAGGTGGAGGATTATGTCGACCTCGACACGCACGGGATGTTCCTCTGCTCGGTCACAGAGGCGCGCGTTTGTTCCGACCGCGAGACCATGACCTACACCTACTACCAGAACAACGTCAAGCCGAAGCCGCAGGCGGAGGGCAAGAAGGGCTTTGTCTGCAAGGTGTGCGGCTACGTCTACGAGGGCGACGAGCTGCCCGACGACTTCATCTGCCCGCTCTGCAAGCACGGCGCGGCGGATTTCGAGCCGATCGGCTGAGCGCCGGGAGAAACCCGGGTGGCGGCGGATCACGGGAAAGATCGTTGACCGGACAGGGCAGCTTTGCGCCGGATGCTTTTGGGACACAAACGCGTTTCTGCCCATGTTATTCTTTCCAATGAGGGTATACAATAAAAAGAGAGGTGTGTCGTTTTTTGGTCAGGTGATAACATGGCGAATTACACAAAAAAACTCATCATCGAGACCTTTGAGCGCCTTCTGGAACGAATGCCTTTTGAAAAGATCACGGTAACGGCGCTCATCAGGGAATGCAATATCGGGCGCAACACGTTCTACTATCACTATAAGGATATTTATGCGCTTTTAGACGATGTGCTGGCGCAATCGCTGGGGCAGTATAAAGACGCTGTGAAAGAAGAGAGCTGGCAGGACGTGCTGAAATCCCTGCTGTATGCATGCCTGGCCAATAAGAAGAAAATCTACCACCTGTTTGATTCCCTCTCCAGAGACCGTCTTGCGCACTATGTGTTTGATCGCACCGACAGCGCGATCAGCGGGTATGTGCGTCGCTATGCCGAGGCAAGGAACGCCGATCCCGAACATACGGAGATCGTAAGCGAAATCGTCAAGTATTCTATTTACGGTTATTTCATGCGTTTTTTATGGAACGGGATGCAGAGCAATATTGAGGAAAGCATAACAAAGCTTGGCGAGGTTTTCGATGAGCTTCTCAACAATATGATTCATTGAACAAAGATGCCGTGCGCAAAACGGCGCAATGAGGCCGATCTGTCCCAAATGGGACAAGATCGGCTTTTTGACTGTGGCGCGTGACGGCGGCTATCTTTTATCATAAGTAGAGGGCGTCAAACGCCTTCTGTTTTCACGCCCTGTTTTCCGCTTGTACATCGTTTGTTGTTTTTTGAAAGGTTAAAGAAGCAAGGAGGGGTTTCCATGCATGTTTCATCCACGATAGCCAAATTCGGATTAAGCA
>JAUMVL010000005.1 GCA_030530185.1 Clostridia bacterium
ACACGCCGTCCGCAGTCACGTCTTCTTCGTTTTGGTTGATGTAACCGTCAATCACGTTGTCACGATCGGGACGGCCGATGTCCTTACGGAACGGAAGCGAAAGCACCTTGTCCGCCTGACGGAGGAACCACGTGTCCGCCTTGGAACCTGCAAGCCGCGTGCAGTGGATGCGCGACTGCTGTCCCGCGCCAACGCCGATCGCCTGTCCGTCGACGGCAAAGCAGACCGAATTGGACTGCGTGTATTTGAGCGTGATCAAAGCAACGATCAGATCGCGAACGGCATTTTCGGGAAGCTCTTTATTCGCGGTCACAACGTTGCCGAGCAGTTCCCGGTTGATCTTGAAATTGTTCCGTCCCTGCTCGAACGTGATGCCGAACACCTGCTTGTGCTCAACGGGATCGGGCACGTAATTCGGATCGATCTTTACGATGTTGTAACTGCCCTTGCGCTTGGTCTTTAAGATTTCGAGCGCTTCCGGTTCATAGCCCGGGGCAATCACGCCGTCGGAGACCTCGCGCTTGATCATCCTTGCCGTCGTCACATCGCAGACGTCCGACAGGGCGACCCAATCGCCGAATGAGCACATGCGGTCCGTACCGCGGGCACGCGCATACGCACAGGCAAGCGGAGAATCGTCGAGTCCTTCGATGTCGTCGACAAAGCACGCCTTTTTCAGCTTGTCGGACAGCGGCAGACCCACGGCGGCGCTCGTCGGGGAAACGTGCTTGAACGATGTCACGGCGGGTATACCGAGCGCCTCCTTGAGCTCCTTCACAAGTTGCCAGGAGTTGAATGCGTCGAGGAAATTGATATAGCCGGGGCGGCCGGAAAGGATCTCGATCGGCAGATCGCTGCCGTCGTGCATGAAGATCTTCGCAGGTTTCTGGTTCGGGTTGCAGCCGTATTTCAGTTCAAACTCTTTCATGATGCGCTCCTTATCGATTTTTGTTGATCAACGCTTCGCTGACCGAACCGGATTTCAGATCGGTATAGCGGACATACAGGGAAATCTTGTTGTTCTCGTCCAACGCATTCCAAAGCTGTTCACTGAACGCGTCGATGTCGTCGAGCATCGCGACGCGCTCCGGTTCTCCCTGAAACGTCGGAATCGGGTTCCCGTCGGTCACATAGGTATGCAGAAAATGCCCGAGACCCGCTTTCGACGGATACGAGAACGTGTAGCGCGCGCAGTCGGAACCGACTTCGTCAATGCTCTTCAAAATGCTCATTTCATAGGTGAAATCATCGTTTGCAAACGTCAGCATCCCGGAAATGCGCGGCGTAAAGTTCGGGCCGTCCGGCTCAAAGCAGCGCGAAGTCAGCGCTTCGGAAAACGTTTTTCCATAGGCAAGGCCGTCGTAAATCGTATCGGTCTGGTCTCCGTTGGTGACAATCAGCCGATTGTCCAGCTGCCGCACCGCAGCGTAAATGATCAAGGAGGGATCCTGTACCTTGCTGCGGTCGAACGGTTCGGTAAACACTTCTCCGTCCGTCTCGGTAAAGATGCGGTTGCGCGAATTCTCGCTTCTTCCCATGATGAAGTATGCCGTCACGGCCTGCGTACCGTCCGGCGTTTTGCCGATGACGATACCCCGTCCCACGTACGGATTGCCGGTGATCAGTTTGGCAATGTCGTTGATTTTGTAAATATCCATGTCGATTCCCCTTTCCAAGCCGTTAATTTCTTCCGTTTACGATCTCCTTGGAGACCAGTTCCACCGCCTTCGGCAGCAGTTTCCATTCCGCCTGCTGCATCACGCGAAGCTGTAACCGCTCGGGCGTGTCGCCCGGCTGTACCCGCACGGCCTTTTGCAGCAGAATCTCGCCGCCGTCGGGAATTTCATTGACAAAGTGCACCGTTGCGCCCGTAACCTTCACGCCCTTTTTTAGCGCTGCCTCGTGCACCTTTAATCCGTAATAGCCTGCGCCGCAAAAAGACGGGATCAGCGACGGATGAATGTTCAAAATCCTGCGCGGCCATCGGCTCGTAAAAGTTTCGCTGAGAATTGAGAGAAAGCCCGCAAGCACAATCAGTTCGACGCCGTAATCCGTCAGCGTTTTCGTCAGCGCCGTTTCAAACGCCTCCTGCGAGCCAAGCTGTTTTTTGGTCAGCGTGACGCCCGCAACGTTCGCTTTTTTGGCTCGCTCGAGCGCATAGGCATCCTCCTTGTTGGAAACGACGAGTACAACCTCGCCGTGCGGGATCTTTCCCGCTGCGGAGGCATCTAAAATCGCCTGCAGATTGGTGCCGCCGCCCGAGACAAGCACTGCAATCCTTGCCTTACGCATGCGTTGTTTCCCCTTTCTTCCACAGCCCGTTCAAAAGCGGCAGCAGCATTCCGCCGATCGCGTTGCCGATGATCACCAGCCACAAGAAACCGAACGCCGGAAGACTCACGATGCCGGATGCTGCAAAGTAAAAGATATCGGCAATCGAATGCTCGAATCCGCTTAAAATGAACACCGGGATGCAGAACAGGATGCCGAGCGGGGTTTTGTTGTCGCGATACGTGCTGACGGCCAGATACATCAAAACGCCGCAGAAGCAGCCGCGCACCAGCGTCGCCCACCACACCTGATTGAGCTTTGCAAGGCAGATCGTTTCGGCAGCCGCGCCGAGATTCGGAAGCGCCGCCCGGATCAGGTATCCGCCCGCAACCGTACCGATCGCATTGCCCAAAAGGGCAAGCAGCAGCACGGAAACGGACTCTTGATCATGCGCCTCGGGCACATAGCCGACCTTGCCGGTGAAAAGCGCATAGCCTTTCAGGCAGATGCAAAGCAGCGCCACCGAAAACAGCACTGCACCGACGATCCGGTTTTCGCAGGCAAGGAACACCGAGCCGCCGAGGCAGATACAGACGCCCGCCGCAATGCCGGAACAGAGTTTTTTCAACATAGACGGATCTTCTCCTCACCTCGGACGATCTCACCGATCACATAAGCGTCCTCTCCATTTTCGTGCAGAATGCCGATTGCTTTGGGCACATCCGCCTTGGCGACGACGATGCTCATCCCGACGCCCATATTGAACGTGTTGAACATATCGCGCTCGGAAACGTTGCCCCGCTTTGCAATCAAATCAAAAATCGGCAGAATGCGAACCGCTTTGCGGTCAATCCTTGCGCAGAGCCCTTCGGGGATGCTGCGAGGAATGTTTTCGTAAAAGCCTCCGCCGGTGATGTGCGAAATGCCCTTGACCTGCACCTCTTTCAGAAGTGTCAGAACCGGCTTTACATAAATCTTTGTCGGTGTCAGCAGCGTTTCGCCGACCGAGCGGAAACCAAGTTCCGGCACCGGTTCGGTTAAATCCGCATGCTCGACGTCAAATACCTTTCGGACAAGCGAAAAGCCGTTGGAATGAACGCCGCTCGACGGAAGCGCAAGCACAGCGTCGCCCGGCTGCATCGTCCGGTTGTTGATGATCGCGTCCTGATCGACAATACCGGTGCAGTAGCCCGCAAGGTCGTATTCATCTTCGGGATAGAAGCCCGGCATCTCGGCGGTCTCGCCGCCGATCAGCGCCGCGCCGGACTGCACGCAGCCGTCGCACACGCCCTTGACGATATCCGCAATGCGTTCGGGAACGTTCTTTCCGCAAGCGATGTAATCCAGAAAGAACAGCGGCTTTGCGCCGCAGCAGATGATGTCGTTGACGCACATAGCCACGCAGTCGATGCCGACAGTGTCATGCTTGTTCAGCAAAAACGCCAGCTTCAGTTTCGTTCCGACACCGTCCGTACCGGAAACCAGCACCGGCGTTCGGATCCCGGAAAGATCCGGGCGGAACAAACCGCCAAATCCCCCGATATCGGAGAACACGCCAGGCGTTTCCGTCCGTTTGATATGCGTTTTCATAAGCTCGACGGCCTTGTAACCCGCCGTAATATCGACGCCCGCCGCAGCATAAGCATCGGATTTGGATTGCAGATTCATCGTTACTCCTTTCCGTTCCAGCAATAGGTGCAAAGATCGCACGGATTCAGGCCGATCGCCCGGATAACACCCTCCAGCGATTGAAATTCGAGCGAATCGAAATGGAATTTGTCTGAAATCGCCCGGCGAAGATTTTTACCGCGCTCGGTCGTGCCGTCGCTGTATTCATCCAGATGGGAAAAGCCTGCTTCTCCTTCGAGCTCTAAAATCACGCGCCGCGCGATCAGCTCCATATCGGACGTCTCGCGCGAGAAGTTCAGATATTTACATGCAAACAGGATCGGCGGGCAAGCCGACCGCATGTGCACGGACTTCGCGCCGTTTTCATACAGGAACTCAACCGTCTCCCGAAGCTGCGTGCCCCGAACGATCGAATCGTCCACGAACAGCAGTTCCTTGCCGTCGATCAATTCGTGCACGGGAATCTGCTTCATCTTGGCGACCTTGTTGCGATCGCGCTGATTCGGCGGCATAAAGCTGCGTGCCCAGGTCGGCGTGTACTTGATGAACGCACGTGCAAACGGAATACCGCTTTCGTTCGCGTAGCCGATTGCGTGCGGCGTTCCGGAATCCGGCACGCCGCCGACATAGTCGATCGATGCCGTAAACCCGTTTTCGCGATCCTGCCGTGCCATGGATTCGCCGTTGCGATAGCGCATTGCTTCGACATTGACGCCCTCATAGGTGGACGTCGGATAGCCGTAATAACTCCACAGGAACGAACAAATGCGCTTTTTCGTACCCGGTGCGGCAAGCTGGGTCAGTGTCGTCGGGGTCAGCTGCACGATCTCCCCCGGGCCGAGTTCCCGCTCATCTTCAAAGCCGAGCTTTTGATAGGCAAACGATTCAAACGACACCGCATAACCCTCGGCGCACTTGCCGATCTGCACCGGGAGCCTTCCCAAGCGATCCCGCGCGGCAATCAGCGATCCGTCATCTTTTAGAATCAGAATCGAAGCGGTGCCCTCGATCATCTCCTGTGCATAGCGGATGCCTTCGGCAAAGTCGGATTTCTGGTTGATCAGCGCCGCAATCAGCTGCGTACCGTTGACCTTGCCGCCCGTCATCGCGTCAAAAAAGCCGCCCTCCCGCGAAAGACAGCGGTCGATCAGCACTTCGGCGTTGTTGATGACGCCGATCGAAGAAATCGCATAGACGCCGAGCCCGGAACGCACCAGCAGCGGCTGCGGATCGGTATCGCTGATGCAGCCGATCGCGCTGGTGCCGCGCATTTCGGAGAAGATATGCTCAAAGCGCGTCCGGAACGGCGCGTTTTCAATGTTATGAATCTTGCGCTGCAATCCGATCACAGGATCGTAGGCCGCAAGACCTCCGCGGCGTGTACCCAGGTGAGAATGGTAATCCGTCCCGAAGAACACGTCCGCGAGGCAATCTACGGTTGCAGTGATGCCGAAAAATCCGCCCATACTGCCTTACGCCTTTGCGAAGAACAGCTTGGAAAGCGTCATCGGATCGATGTATTCGCCGTCCTTGTAAACGCGCATGTTGCCGGAAGCGATCTCGTCGATCAGCATGACGGAACCGTCCGGCGCATAACCGAACTCAAACTTGATGTCGTACAGCACAAGGCCCTTTTCAAGCATATCGTCCGCAACGATCTTGGTGATCTTCTGCGTCATTTCCTTGATCGCATCGTACTGCTCGCCGCTCATGACGCCGAGATCGATCAAGCCGTCGCGCGTGACAAGCGGATCGCCCTTTGCATCGTTTTTAAAGGTCGTTTCGACGTATGCGGGAAGGTCTTGTCCCAGCTCGCAATAGTCGCTGTAGCGGCGATAAAAGCTGCCGACCGCCTTATAACGACAGATGACCTCGAGACCCTTGCCGAACACCTTTGCAGGCAGAACCTCCATCGTGGTATCGGCAAGATTTGCGGACACATAGTGCGTCTTAATGCCCGCTGCATTGATCTTTTCAAAATAATACATCGACATGCGCAGGTTTACATCGCCGACACCCTCGATCGTCAGTCCCACGGAATTCTCGCCGGGATCGAACACACCGTCTTTGCCGGTGCAGTCGTCCTTAAACTTCAATAGGTAGTTGCCGTTATCGAGTGCGTAAACGTTCTTGGTCTTTCCGGTGTAAACAAGTTTCTGTTCCATGTTGATTCTCCTTATTATGAATTTTGTATCATCACAGCTTGGATGCAATCTCGGCATCCTTTTTCAAAACCGCCTCGGATGCGGTACGGCGCTTCTCATCCAGCTTTCGCGCAAGCTCAGCATCGGTTACCGCCAAAATCTCGGCACAAAGTAAAGCGGCATTGACACCTCCGTTGATTGCAACCGTTGCCACGGGAATTCCGCTTGGCATCTGTACGGTTGACAGAAGAGCATCAATGCCGTCTAAGGTATTCGATTTACAGGGGATGCCGATAACCGGCAGGGTGGTATTGGCTGCAAGTGCGCCGGCAAGATGCGCCGCCATGCCTGCGGCTGCAAGAATTGCGCCGAATCCGTTTTCCCGCGCATGCAGGGCAAAGTCCCTTGCGGCTTCGGGCGTTCGGTGCGCCGAATAAATGTGTACTTCGTAGGGAATTTCGAGGTCCTTTAACTGGTCTACAGCCTTCTGGATGACGGGCAGATCGCTGTCGCTGCCCATGACGATACCGACTTTCTTCATTCTTTGTCCCTCCCCCGAAAAAAGTAAACGGGCACACTTGCATCGTTCAAGTGTGCCCAGACGGTCGGCAAAATGTGAATGTTCTTTGTTCCTCTGCGGTACTCCGCATTCTCCCGTCAGTCGCAAAGAGCAGTATTGAAAAATACAGTTTCTTTATAACATACGCGCTTATAACGTGTCAAGGAAAGGCCTTGTAAAATGTAGCATGCTATGCGGACAGACGCATCAGAAGCGCATGCAGCGCGATCACGCAGCCGATCAAAAACAGGGTCCAAAGCGCTGTTCCGATGTTCCGCTTTCGAATCGTGTGTACCGCATACGCTGCACCGTACAACACCGCCGCGGCATTGCCGAAAAGCAGTCCGATCATGCCGTGCCTCCCGCATGCAGCAGCCGCAGATTGACCGAAAACGACACGGAAAGCTGCTCATATTGCGGCTTCCAATCCCCCTCCCGTTCCAGCGGACGGCGCAGCACATCCCGCGTGCCAAGCTGCATGGCATCGCTTCCGAGCGATTGCAAAGCGGCGAAGGTTTCCGAAAGCTCCGCTTCCAGCCGGGTGCGAAGCCAATCCGTCAGCGCCTCGTCCCCCTCGGTTTTCAGCAGCGGAAATTCCGTTTCGGCGTCAAGCGTTACCGTAACGGACGCGCGCATCTGATCAAACCGAATTCGCGGGCTCCTTCGCGCGGTGAGCTGTACCGAAAGCATCCCGTGGTCGGGATGATAAAACGGCATCCTGCCGGTGCAAAATTCACCCGTGACCATACCGACCAGCTGTGTGTGCCGTCCCGACAGCGTGCCGCACATCATATCGCCGCAGAAAACGGCGCTGCCGATCAGCGAAGTTTCCAGCAGGCTTTTTTGAACGAGCGCACCTCCGATTTTGGGATAGACCTCGCCTCCAACCGCATCCTGCTCCGGCTCCTGTGCACTGCATAAGTACGGCAGTACAAGGTCGAACGTATCCGTGCCGAACGATTCTCGTACCGTACGGCAATGGGTATCAACGATCGTTCCGGACTGCTCGGCAAGCCGTTCGATATTCTTCATCGTCTTGGAAAACGCCGGGTCAGCGTCGGACTGAACGCCTTCATACAATTCGGACAGCGCGCCGGATGCAACCATGATCCGTACATTCCATGAAATATCGAGCGCGCCGAGCGAGAAGTCCAGAATCTCCTTGAGCGCCCCCTCCCTTGCAAGCGGCTCGGACAGCAGAATCAGCCCCGTACGGGAAAAGCGAAGGGTCAGCGGCAATCCTGCGTTCAGCGTCTCGATCGCCTCGAACAGCGTCCGCGCTTCCGCGGACAGAACCTCGGTTTTCAGCGTTGCGCCCTCCTCTGAGCCGGCCTCCGGCAGTGCAGCAAGCAGTACGATCCGGTAAGCATACGTTTCACCGCGTTCGATGCCGAAGCTGAGCACATAGATGCAGTCGCCGACATCAACCGTGCTCAGACAGCCGAACGGCAGTAAGCAACACAGCAGAAGCGCAATCAGTTTTCGCATGGTATCCTCCTTGCGGTCAGAAACAGCAGCAGCGTCGGCACGGTCGCAACGATCCATCCGTACCGGTGCAGCAGGCTCAAAATTGCGCTGCCCATCGCGTCCGCCTCGCGCAAAACGAGCGCCATCGTAACCGTTACTGCGGACAGCAGCAGCGCAATCGGCCGCACGTCCCCGATCCCGTTGGCCTGTACCAGCAGCAGCGACGCGCCGTATACGCTGCATGCAGCGGCGAACTGTCCCGCCATCGTCCAGGCAAACAGCACGACGCGATCGAGCCGGATCGCCGCATTGTCGGTGTCGATCTCGACCATGAGTCGATACAGCGGCGCCGTGAGGCTTTGCAGTTCCGTGTAGTGATACGACAGCCCGAGCGCAAGCTCGGCAAGCAGTGTGATTGCGCCGCCGAGCAGCAATCCCGTCCGCCCGGCCGAACGAACGAAATCCAACCCCTGTGCCCCGCGCGCAACCGTCAGCAGCAGCAGCACGATCGGCACAAACCGCAGCAATGCACCGGCGCTCTGCCGAAGCAGGCTCTCAACGTCGGTAAACAGCGGATACAGCCGGTAAAGCCGGTACAGCGGCACATCCGAGGCGAGCCCTATGATCGCGGCCAGCAGCGTGATCGGCAATAATACCCTGCCCGTGCGCGAAAGCGTCTCCATCCCGAGCATGGTCAGAACGGCAAGGCAAGGCAGCAGGTACACCGCAATCGAAACGGGCGCCGCATCGATGTAGATAAAATCGGTCATCGCACGCAGAAAGCGCACCTCCGGCAGCACGGCGGACAGCACGAGAACGCCCGACAGCAGCAGCGAAAGGGCGGCAGCGATCCATTTGGGCAGCCGTGCGATCCATTCTCCGAGTCCGTCTGCATGCGCGCGCTTCAGTGCGTAAAGGCCGAGTTCCAGCAGGCCGAGCGACAGCAGCAAGGCGATTGCAGTGGCGTAGTGCAGCATGTTCCCGTTCTGAAATTGGCTCGCCTCGTCAGTTGAAAAGCAGCCGAGCAGCAACGTGCAGAGCGTTGTCACGGCGGTCAGTTCCCGTTTTCCGAACCGTCCGAGTCGATCGTTCACAGCCGTCCCTCCGCGTTGGAACTATCCTGCGGTCCCCGGCTTTTCAGCCTGCCGCGCACCAGAAACGGACGGACCGAACGCGCCGCGGGTGCAAACGGGGCAAGCATCGGCACGCCGAACGATTTGACCGAGCACAGTACGGCGATTGTAACCAGCGACAGCGTTCCGATGCCCAGGAAGCCGCCGAACGTTGCCGCGATGCACAGCGCAACGCGGTAGTAAGCAACGCAGATCTGCGTACTGTAATCGGGGATCGTGAAATTGCCGAGTCCCGACAGTGCAACGATAATCAACACGACGGTAGACACCAGATGCGCTGCGACCGCCGCCTGACCGAGCAGCAGACCGCCGATGATGCCGATCGCGTGCCCGACGACGCCCGGCACGCGGACGCCGGCTTCCCGTACAAGCTGAAACACGAGCAGCAGAAAAATCATTTCGACGGGCAGCGGCAAAAACACCATAATATGGCTTGACAGTACAACGGAAAGCACCTCGCCGGAAAGCTGTCCCGCATGGTGTTCGCTGAGCGCCAGAAAGTACGCCGGCATCCAGATCGACAGCAGTGCTCCCGCTCCGCGCACGATGCGAAGCAGCGTGCCGACCGGCCTTCGTACCGCAGCATCCTCCGCGCTTGCGAACAGCATTCCGAGCGTGACCGGCAGCACGCACGCGATCGGACTGCCCTCCAAAAGCAGCGCAACCCTGCCGTCCGCAATCGCGGAAGCGACACGATCCGGCCGCTCGGTTTTCAAAGTCTGCGGAAGCGGCAGCCACGGACAGTCCTCAATTCTCTGCTCGACGGCGCCGATCGACAGCAGCGCGTCGGTATCGATCCGCTTCAGGCGCGCTTTTACCTCCGTCAGCAGGCTCCGATTCACTACGCCTTCGACATAGCACAGGGCCAGCCGCGTGCCGTTCCGCCCGCCCGAAGGCAGAAGCTCGGACACAAAATGCGGCACGCGCAGGATTCGTCGAAGCAGCGTCAGATTGGTACGCAGGTTTTCGGTAAACGCTTCATGCGGACCGAGCACGACCGGCTCGTTGAACGGCTCGCCGACCGATCGCATGCAATACCCGCGCGTATCGAACAGCAGGCAGGCTTCTGCTCCCTCCCAGAAAACCGCAGTCTGCCCGTCGGTGATTGCCGAAACAATTTCGGAAAAGTCCCGCTCTGTCTTGCTCTCGCAAAGCGGGAACACCTCGCGCTGCAGTATCTCGGCCGAAAACGGCCGGATCGGATGCGGAAGCTGCCGGTCAAGTGCCGGCGTCAGCAGAAAATCGTCGATCCGCCTTCCCTCCGCCATCCCGTCGAGAAAGGCCATCAGCCCTCCGACCTGTCCGCCAATGCTGAATTTTCGCAGAACCAAATCGGAGTTCTGCGGAGCACGGAACACGGTCTTAAGCTGCCGTTCGGCCTCGTCAAGGTTTTTGGGCATCGTATTCGGAATGTGCACGGCCTCGGGAGGCGCAGATGCGGGGTCATCCGGCGTGCCGCGCTCATTCTCCAACAGCTCAAAACGCGAATCGGGTTGATCGAATCGGAACAGGGAATGTCTCATGCTCCGAGTATGTGCAGAATTTCCCAAGGCATGCAAAAGCCGCCCGATCAAAGCGATCGAGGCGGCATCAGATTCCGCTATTCCGTTATTCGCATTGCCGAATTGTCCCACGGAACTGCATCCCCGCGGACGATTCGTTCCTTCTCCTTCTTTTTGAATCGCTTGATGCGGTATTCCAGCTTCAGCGCTTCGGATTTCGTTTCGGTTCTCCATGCGGCAACCAACGCGACGGGCGGGTGGCTTTTGGTGTATTTGGCGCCCTTTCCGGCGACATGCGCGGCATACCTGCGATCGATATCATCGGTCGAACCGGTATAGAGCGAGCCGTCTGTGCAGCGCAGCATGTAAACGTAATACATCACGCCTCCTGTCTTCCGATCGGCAGCTGTGAGAGAATTACGGCCAGAAACACGAGTGCACAGCCGAACAACTCACGCAGTTGCATCTGCTCCCCAAGCAGCAGCCATCCGAACAGAGCCGCAAAGACGGACTCGAGACTCATTAAAAGCGACGCCGCCGTCGGTTCCATTT
Source organism: Clostridia bacterium (assembly GCA_030530185.1). Classification (GTDB taxonomy): domain Bacteria; phylum Bacillota; class Clostridia; order Christensenellales; family CAG-138; genus UBA3792. Next base: position 11,258 of record JAUMVL010000005.1, read on the forward strand.
CGCGCTGTCCGATCATCTGCATCGTATAGCCGACCGCACCGGAGGCAAGGCCCGCATAAAGGATTGTCACGCGCGCCGCCCAAACCCCGCCCCACGTCGGCGTTTCAACCAGGAACATCAGCGGAAGCAGGAGCAGACCCGCCGTCCAGAATTCGATACAAGTCATCAGCACCGGCTCTGCGCCGCGCGCCAGAAAGCGGTCGATGAACAGGATCTGAAACGCAAACAGGACGGCGTCGCCAATCAGCATCCAGTCGCCGAACGCGATCACAAGGTCCTCCTTGACGCACAGAAAATAGGACCCGACCAGCGCAATCGCCACGCAAAGGGCGGAAAGCCACGTTACGCGACGACCGAACAAAATACCGCACACCGGTACAAGAACAATGTACAGTGCGGTCAGAAAACCGGACTTCCCGACTGAGCTATAGGCAATGCCGTACTGCTGGAACACCATCGCCGCGCACATGAAAATGCCGCAGACGATGCCTCCGATAAAAGAAACGTGAACTTGCCGCTGCCTTTGCTCTTTTGGAACCGTCCGATTTGCGGAAAGACGATGCATGATACACACAACCGGCACGAGCGCGATCCCGCCGACGAGCACGCGCACGCCGCTGTACGTCAGTACGCCGAGATATTGCATCGCGTCGCTCTGGGCGATGTAAGCAAGCCCCCAGATTACGGTGGCAAGCAGCAGCACGATGACGCCCAAAAGCGGCTTTTTCCGTCTTGATTCCATCGTTAGGAAGTATATCATACCCCGCCCAAAATGCAAGCAAAAAACGCGAAGCACGCTATATCTTGTATGCTTTTATCGAAAAAAGCGCCAAATCGTCCGTCTGAAAAAAATTCACGTTTTTTGTAGATTTTACTTTACAAAGCGAAATCCGTATGATATGATACCGACAGTCCAAGAAACCTTTAATTCGGTACGAGATGCCGACAAGGCCACCATATCTGCGAAAGCATATTCCGTCTTGTCGTGCGAACGGCAAGACTTTTTTTGTGAGGTGCGCGATGGAAGAACGCAAGCTCGTTGACGAACAGACGATGAACCGGATGCTGATGCGCCTGTCGCACGAAATCATCGAACGCAACGAGGATGTCAAAGAGCTTTGCCTCGTCGGAATCCGCCGCAGAGGCGTTCCCCTCGCCAAGCGCATTCGGGCGAACATCGAACGTTTTTCCGACCTTGTCGTTACGCTCGGCGAGCTCGACATCACGCTCTACCGCGACGATCTGAAAGAGCGCTTTGATATGCCGCGTGTGAATCAAACGGAGATTCCGTTCGACGTGAACCGCAAGGTAATCGTGCTTGTGGACGACGTTCTCTACACCGGCCGCACGGCCCGTGCCGCAATGGACGCCTTGATCGGACTCGGACGGCCAGCCGCAATTCAGCTGTGCGTCGCCGTCGACCGCGGGCATCGTGAGCTGCCGATCTCCGCCAATTATGTCGGAAAGAACATTCCCACCTCCCGCGAAGAATTTGTCTGCGTGCGCGTTGAGGAAATCGACGGCGTCAACGAAATCTGCGTCAACCGCCGCGAAGCGGAATAACCCCTGTTCGTACGATCGCGGACGCGATCCGAAATAAACAAGTACATAATAAGTCAATGGAGGTACTTATGAATCTGGTCTACAACATTAAGGACAAACCGAAATTCGGACAGACGCTCCTGTTCGCACTCCAGCAGCTGCTCGCCATTATGGCGGCAACGATTGCCGTTCCGGCCATCGTCGGCAACGGAATGAGCGCCACCGCCGCGCTGTTCGGTGCGGGCGTCGGTACCCTCGTCTACCTGCTCTTCACGAAATTCTCCAGCCCTGTCTTCCTCGGCAGCTCCTTCGCCTTCCTTGGCTCGATGTTCGCAGCTTTCGCCGGTGCAACCTCGGTTCAGCTCGGATATCTCGGCCTGATCCTCGGCGCGCTGTTCGCAGGTCTTGTGTATGTCGTCCTCGCAATCATCGTGAAGGTTGCGGGCGTTAAGTGGATCAACAAGCTGATGCCGGCCGTTGTCATCGGACCGACCGTTGCAATCATCGGTCTTTCGCTCGCAGGCAACGCGGTGGGCGACCTCATGGGCGGTGCTGTCTCCGCTTCCCCCTATGTCTGCATCGTCTGCGGTCTCGTCACGCTTGCCGTCACGATGCTCTGCTCGGTTTACGGTAAGAAGATGCTCAAGATGATTCCGTTTGTGATCGGCATCCTCGCGGGCTATGCGGTTGCGGCCTGCTTCACCGCCATCGGTGCGGCAACCGGCAACGCAAACCTGGTTGTCATTGACTTCAGCAAGTTCCAGAATATCCAGTGGGTCCCGGACTTCACGTTCCTGACGGCGCTCAAGGGCTTTGGCGAACTCACCCCGGGCTACCTTGCCACGATCTTCGTCGCCTACGTTCCGGTCGCGTTCGTCGTCTTTGCGGAGCACATTGCCGACCATAAGAACCTCTCCACGATCATCGGCGTCGACCTGCTTGAAAAGCCCGGCCTGCACCGCACGCTGCTCGGTGACGGCATCGGATCCTTCGCCGGCGCAATCTTCGGCGGCTGCCCGAACACCACCTACGGCGAATCGATCGGCTGCGTCGCCATCTCCGGCAACGCTTCCGTCGTGACGATCCTCTTCACCGCGATCCTCGCAATCGTGATCAGCTTCGTCGGTCCGTTCGCAACGTTCCTCTCCACGATCCCCGGCTGCGTCATGGGCGGCGTCTGCATCGCGCTGTACGGCTTCATCGCGGTCTCCGGTCTGAAGATGATCCAGGACGTCAACCTCAACGACAACCGCAACCTGTTCGTGGTTTCGGTCATCCTGATTGCGGGTATCGGCGGTCTGTCCATCAGCTTCGGTGCGGTCACGCTGACCGAGGTTGCCTGCGCGCTGATCCTCGGCATCCTGACCAACTGGATCCTCGGCGGCATGAAAAAGAACGCATAACACCACAGTTTCGGACCCGTCCCCATGGACGGGTCTTTTTCGTTTCTAATGAACGCTCCGTCTCAAGGCGTGTATGCGAAAACTTGGATAAAAACTTTCGGAGTTTACGGAAATTCCCTTGTCGGCCGATACAAAATATGATATACTGAAATCGACCATCGGAGGAAACAAAATGCCATTTTTTACACACGGGGATACCAAAAACAAGCTGATTCTGCTCTATATTCTCTCGGCTTCGCAAACGCCGCTTACGCATGATCAGCTTTACCGCGTGGTCGATCGTACCGACAGCATGACCTTTTTCGCGTTTGAAACCATTCTTCCCGAGCTCGAAGCAGACGGCTTTGTCGCGTCGTTCGTGCGCCCGTACGGCGATTGCTATGCGCTGACCGAGCGCGGGCAGGAATCGGTTTCGCTCTTTTCCGACTCCATCCCGCTGTCGCTGCGTGAACGGATCGACAAAACCGTAACCGAAAGCGCGACTTCTTTTCTTCGGGAAACGCAAACGACCTCCCGCCTATCCGGCAATGAGCAGGACGGCTATATGCTCGAATTGCTCGTTCTGAACGGAGAGGAAACGGTTTTCGGCGTCACGCTTGCCGTGGCTTCCAAAGAAGCCGCGCTTGTGATGCGCAGCCGTTGGGAAGCGCAGAGCGGCGCGCTCTATGAACTCGTGTGGGACAATCTGTACCGGGGATCGGCGGACGAAAAAAGGGGGTAAGAATGGATTTAGCGAAACTGAACGAACAGCAGCGACAGGCGGTCACAACGACAGAGGGACCGCTCCTTGTTTTGGCGGGGGCGGGCAGTGGAAAGACACGCGTTTTGACGCATCGCATCGCCTATCTAATCGAAGAAAAAGGTGTCGCGCCATATCGGATTTTGGCGCTGACGTTTACGAATAAAGCCGCAAAAGAGATGCGCGAGCGGGTCGATGCGCTCGTCGAAACCGATGCGGCGTCGATCTGGGTGTTCACGTTTCACGGCTTCTGCGTACGCATTTTACAGGCCGAAATCGAACGGCTCGGCTATGGAAAAGGGTTTATCATTTACGACGATCAGGATCAGCAATCCCTGATCGGTCATGTCATAAAGGACCTCAATCTCAACGAGAAAATTTACAGCAAGCGGATGCTCTCATCCGTGTTTTCGGATGCCAAGAACCATTCGCTCAGACCCGCGCAATTTCTGTCCGAGACGAATCAGCCGAAAGCGGTTCTGGAGGCTTTTTCGCTGTATCAAAAGCGGCTGAAAGAAGCGAATGCGCTTGACTTTGACGATCTGCTTCTGAAGACGATCGAATTATTCGAGAAGTTTCCCGACGTGCTTGAAAAATACCGCAGTCGATTCCATTATATCCTCGTGGACGAATATCAGGACACGAACCTTGCGCAATATCACATTGTAAACCTGCTTGCCAAGGAGCATCGCAATCTTTGCGTCGTCGGCGACGATGATCAGAGCATCTATGCCTGGCGCGGCGCGGATATCCGCAATATTCTCGAATTTGAGAAGGATTTCCCCGGCTGTACCGTGATTCGACTGGAGCAGAACTATCGCTCCACCGAAAAAATTCTCAATGCTGCAAATGAGGTCATTTCCAACAACAAGGGCCGCAAAGCGAAGCGTCTTTGGACTGCGCAGAAGGGCGGCGACGACATTGACGTACACGAAGCCGATGACGAGCGTGACGAAGCGTACTACATTTGCTCACGCATTTCCAATGCCGTGCGGGCCGGCGCGCGCTACGACCGCTATGCAATTCTCTATCGCACGCATGCGCAAAGCCGCGTGCTGGAAATGACGCTCAAAAGCTTTGGCATTCCTTATCGTGTTTACGGCGGCGTTTCGTTCTTCTCGCGTGCCGAGGTCAAGGATATCCTTGCCTATCTTCGTCTTGTCTTGAACCCCGCGGACGACGAAGCATTTTTGCGCGTGGTCAACCTGCCGCCGCGCGGCATCGGTTCTGCCTCGATCCTTGCGCTGCTCGCGCATGCACGAGAGCACGGCGTTCCTCTGTTAACCGCCGCGATCGACCCCGGCGAACTGCCCGCCAAGGTTGCCACAAAGTTCTTCCCGTTTCTGGACATGTTCCAGGCCCAGTACATGAAGTACACGACCGTCCCGCTGTCCGAATTCACGAGAGGCTTGCTGGACGCAATCGGATACGACGCGTATCTGAAATCCGATAAAAAGGAAAACTATGAAACGAGAGCCGAAACCGTTGAGGAGCTTTTGGGCTATATCGCCGAGTTTGAAAAGAACTATACCGAGGACAACGGCGAAGTTCTGCAGGCGTTTTTGACGAGCGTTGCGCTGTTCTCACAGGCAGACGCGGTCGAGGAGGACAATGGCTGCGTCAACCTGATGACGCTCCACGCAGCCAAAGGATTGGAATTTCCGGTTGTATTCCTGTGCGGTCTCGAAGACGGACTGTTCCCGTCGAGCCAGTCGCGTTTCGACCCGGAAAAGATGGAAGAGGAACGGCGTCTCTGCTACGTCGGTGTGACCCGTGCGCGGGAGAAGCTATACCTATCCTATGCCAAGCAGCGCATGCTCTACGGCAGCCGCAGCGCCTCCGCCCCGTCCCCCTTCTTGACCGAGATGGGCAATGCGCTTCCGATCAACCGCTCGCAGCCGCGTCAGGCGTTCCGCGAAGCCGAAGCGCCGCGCAGCGAGTCGTTCCATTCCTATACGCCGCCCAAGGTCACCTCGCCGCTGTCGCTGCGGCCGACCAAGGCCGAACCGCCGAAGCCCGTGCAGCGGAAGAACTTTGAGGGACAGGTTGGCGATACCGTGCGGCACAAGGTGTTCGGCAAAGGCACGATTACAAGCCTGTCCGGCTCCGGCAGCGCCATGATTGTCGAGATCCGGTTCGAAAGCGGCGTGACCAAAAAGCTTGCTGCCGCTTTTGCGCCGCTCGAAAAAGAATAACATGCGCCCCGACGGGGCGATTCCCTACAAGAGGAGATCTCATGATAACATCCCGGCAACGCGACTTAGTCGCCCTGTTGAACCGCTACGCGGCCGCCTACTACGAGCAGGATGCACCGCTTGTTTCCGACGCCGAATACGACGCGCTTTACGACGAATTGCTTGCGCTCGAAGCCGAGAGCGGCGAAGTCCTGCCTGACAGTCCGACGCTGCGGGTCGGCGGCGCACCGCTCGTCAAGTTCGAGGAGCATCGGCATCTCGGCCGGCTCTGGAGCCTTGACAAGGTACGCACAAAAGAGGGTGTCGCCGACTTTGTCCGCCGCGTTCAAGCGGCTGCGGCGGGACGGCGCGTTACATTCGGCCTTGAATACAAGTTTGACGGATTGACGGTAAACCTCACCTACGATCACGGCGTGCTTGTGCAGGGCGCCACTCGCGGCAACGGTATCGTCGGCGAAGCGATTCTTCCGCAGATGCGCACGATCCGCAACATTCCGCTGTCGATCCCGTTTGCGGGCCGCATGGAGGTGCAGGGCGAATGCATTATGCGTCTGTCCGTACTCGATGCCTACAACCGCACTGCCGATGAACCGCTCAAGAATGCACGCAACGCCGCGGCGGGCGCATTGCGTAACCTCGATCCCGCCGTTACCGCGGCGCGCAAACTTGACGTTTTTTGCTATAACGTCGGCTATATCGAAGGAAAGACGCTGCACAATCAGGCGGAGATGCTCGCCTTTTTGAAGGAAAACGGGTTCCCGATCTCCGATTATGTGCGCTATTGCGACACGGCAGACCAGCTGCTGCATGAAATCGATCTTGCCGAGGAAAAACGCGACTCGCTCGATTTTCTGATCGACGGGATGGTCATCAAGGCGACGGACTTCGCGCTGCGGCAAGAGCTTGGTTCAACCGAAAAGTTTCCGCGCTGGGCGATGGCGTATAAATTCGCTGCCGAGGAAACGACCGCAGTTGTTGAGGATGTAACCTGGGAGGTTGGCCGCACCGGCAAGCTGACGCCGCTGGCGCATGTGGAACCCGTCGAATTTGCCGGTGTCACCGTCCGCAAGGCGACGTTGAACAACTGGGACGATGTGCAGCGCAAGCGTGTCGGCATCGGCTCACGCGTGTTCATCCGCCGCAGCAACGATGTGATCCCCGAGATTTTGGGTGCCGTACCGGACGATCATCCGATCCGTCCTGTTGAAAAACCGACTCGCTGTCCGCAATGCGGCGCGCATGTCGAGCAGCGCGGCGCTCACATTTACTGCACCAACTCACTCTCCTGCCGTCCGCAGATCAAGGCTCGCCTTGCGCATTACGCCTCGCGCGATGCAATGGATATTGACGCGTTTGCCGACAAAACCGCAGAGCAATTCATCGATGCGTTCGGTATTTCAACGATTCCCGAGCTGTACGCCTTAACGCATGAGCAGCTTGTCGCACTCGAACGGTTCGGGCATAAGAAGGCGCAGAACCTTCTCGATGCGCTCGAAACGAGCAAAACGCGGCCGCTTTCGGCGTTTCTGTTTGCGCTCGGCATTCCGAATGTCGGCGTCAAAACCGCAAAGGACCTTGCCAAATCGTTCCGCACGCTTGCGGCGGTCCGTGCCGCAACCAGGGAACAGCTTCTCGAAATTGAGGACATTGGCGAAGTTGTTGCAGACGGCATCGTCACCTTCTTTGCAGATCCCTCGATCAACGAGCAAATCGACCTGCTTTTGGCGCGCGGCGTTTCCCCTGCCGAGGAGGCCGAAATCACCGGGGATCGACCGCTTGCAGGTTTGACCGTTGTCGTGACCGGCACGCTCCCGACGCTGTCGCGTCGCGATGCCGAAGACTTGATCGAGCAGAACGGCGGCAAGGCTGCGGGCAGCGTCTCCAAGAAAACGGCGTTCGTTGTCGCGGGCGAAGCCGCCGGTTCCAAGCTCACCAAAGCACAGCAGCTTGGCATTGAGATTATCGACGAAGCGGAGTTTCTGAAGCGGATTGGACGATAGTTTTCGATCATTTTCAGCGCCGCACCCGTGCGGCGCTGACCTTTTTTTGCAATTCGGAGGAACGTATGTCGCAAAGCCTTTTGTTTTTTGACATTGACGGCACAATCATTGATGAAATGGGCTGCATTCCCGACTGAACCGTGGAGGCTCTGCGGGCAGTACGTCAAAGCGGCGGCCTGTGCTTTGTCAATACCGGTCGACCGTTCGGCCACATTGACCGACGTGTGCTTGCGCTCGGGTTTGACGGATATATCTGCTCGTGCGGCCAGCATATCGAATACTTTGGAAAAACGATTCTGCACGCCGGATTTGACGCGGCCGAATCATACGACATCGCGCAAACGGTGCGTCGCTGCGGGCTGAACGCCCTGTACGAATCCGAACGCGGCGTCTGGCTCGATTTTCACGATCCGATCCCGCCTGTCATCCGGCGCGATCGGGATCGATTTGCCTCGTACGGACTGAAAACCGCAGGAGCTGTAACCGATCCGGATTTTCAATTTGACAAATTCTGCGTGTGGGAGAGCGCCGGCTCCAGCCTTGTCCCACTTCGTGAGAAACTGCAAGATCGCTGCACGATGATCGACCGCGGACGCGAGAACTTTTACGAGTGTATTTTGAAAGAATACTCCAAAGCGACCGGGATTGCCGCCATTCGGGCGCTGACCGACGTGCCTCCGAACCGCTGTTATGCATTCGGCGATGGACCGAACGATCTGCCGATGCTGACCGCCGTCCCGCATTCCGTCGCGATGGGGAATGCGCCGAACGAAGTCAAAGCAGTCTGTGAATACGTTACGGCTCCGCTGCATCAAGGCGGCATTGCCGAAGCAATCCGGCACTATGGGCTGATTCAAACGGAAATTCCGTTATTATCCGATCCGAGCGGTTTACAGCATGGAACAAAAATTTGACAGGGAAAACGTGTTTGGACGCGGAGAACTCAATTCCGCATACGCGCAGTACTTTATCGGTCACTCCTATCTCAACCCGCTTGGACGAGTTGAGGAAGCAGGGCTCAGCCTGTTTAACGTGACATTTGAGCCGGGCTGCCGCAACAACTGGCATATTCACCACGCAACCAGGGGCGGCGGACAGATTCTGATCTGCACCGCAGGCTCCGGCTGGTATCAGGAGGAGAACAAGTCCCCCGTCTCGCTTGTTCCCGGCACGGTTATCGTGATTCCCGCAAACGTGAAGCATTGGCACGGTGCGAAAAAGGACAGCTGGTTTTCACACATTGCAATCGAGGTCCCCGGCGAAAACACATCGAATGAATGGTGCGAACCGGTCGAGGAAGAGGCGTACGCCCAGCCGTAAACGAACCGGTCAAGCGGTTGCCGTTTGTACTTGTGCGGCTCCTTTTCGATGCCTTGCGATCCCGGAATCATTTTCCTTGCCCAGACGGTTGCCCAAGCAGATATCATCTTGCAAAAGCCGAGTTTTCCCGGCTTTTTTCGTTGTTGTCGCTTCTGCAATTGCGCTATGCTTCGATCGAATTCTGAAAATCTCTGTCGACTCCGTTGACCGTTTTGAAAAAGCGATGTATAATATGAATAAGTTATGAACAGGAGGCAGCCGGAATGCGCATAGCGATCACACCTCAAACCGTTTTAGGCGGCAAGCAGGGCAAAATGCCTGCAACGGATCGATTCCTGCATGTCCGTTTCATCGTTTGATATGGGCACTGTCGTTTCCGTCTGCATCAGCGAAAAAAAAGGTACCGCCAAGCATCCCGTTCCCGAGATCATTCTTCGCGTCGGACACGGAATCGACGGCGATGCGCATGCGGGCAACTGGCATCGCCAGATCAGCCTGCTGGCTGTCGAGAGTGTGGAGCCGATGCGAAAGTTGATTCCAGACCTTCCCATCGGTGCGTTTGCCGAAAACATTCTGACCGAAGGAATTGCGCTGAAATCGCTTCCGGTCGGGACGGTGCTTCAAGTGGGCGAAGCGCTGCTTGCCGTAACTCAGATCGGTAAGGAATGTCATGCGGACTGCGCAATCCGCAAAGCGGTCGGCGACTGCGTGATGCCGCGCGAAGGAATCTTTGCAATCGTTCTGCAGGGCGGCG
>JAUMVL010000199.1 GCA_030530185.1 Clostridia bacterium
CTCGATTTATACAGCTCAACCGTTCGAAATTTCATGCTTCTTATTATATCACAAGAATTTTACAGCGCAAGCAGAATCGCTTGACAATCGCCGCGGCTTTATTGTACGATAAGAACAGAAATCTTCTGTTTGACTTACGGAGGAATTGCTTATGAAACACCTGACAAGATGTCTTCTCATCCTGCTTTCACTGCTGCTGCTCCCGCTCGGATGCAAAAAGGCCGATGCCTCCAAGGCTTCCGCCGAGATTGCGCTTACCGATGCGGCGTTGAAGGCTGCCGAACAGCCCGACGACAACAACCGCGTCTTTTATGAAATCTTTGTCGGCTCCTTCTCCGACTCGAACGGCGACGGGATCGGGGACCTGCGGGGCATTATCAATCGAATGGACTACCTCAACGACGGAGATCCCTCCTCCGGACGTTCGCTCGGCGTAGAAGGGCTTTGGCTGACGCCGATCTTCTCCTCTCCGTCCTATCACAAATATGACGTTACCGACTACTATGCGATCGACCCGCAGTTCGGCAGCGAAGACGATCTCAAAGAGCTTTTGACGCTCTGCCACAGCCGCGATGTCAAGGTGATTTTGGACCTTCCGATCAACCACACCGGCCGCCGCAACGAATGGTTCAAAACCTTTTTAGAGGCGCACCGGCAGGGGGATACGCAAAATCCGTACTACAATTTCTATTGCTGGTACGACGGCGACACGGCGTCCGCGCCCGCGGGCCGAAGCTATGGACAGCTTTCCGGAACGCATCATTACTATGAATGCAACTTCTCGAGCGATATGCCGGAGCTCAACTTTGACAACGAACTGGTCCGCAAAACCGTTGTCGAGATCGCGTCGCATTACATCGATCTCGGCGTGGACGGCTTCCGCTTCGATGCCGCAAAATACGTGTATTTCGGCGATCATCAAAAGAGCCTTGACTTCTGGCTCTGGTACCTCGGAACGCTGCGCAGGCAGAAGCCCGACCTGTACACGGTCGCCGAGGTTTGGGACAGCGACGGCATCACCGATCTTTACTACCCCGCCACGAACTGCTTCAACTTCACGATCTCGCAGGCAAGCGGCCTGATTGCCGAGACGGCCAAGAAAGGCGATGTGAACAAGTTCACCGCCTACATCGACGCATACCAAAAGCATGTAGCCGCGATGCGCGACGGGGCTGCGATCGCACCGTTTCTTACGAACCACGACACGGACCGCGCAGCGGGATTTTTGACCGTTGCAAGCGGCACGATGCAGATTGCCGCAAACCTCTACATCCTCGGCCCGGGCACGCCGTTCCTCTACTATGGGGAGGAGCTCGGAATGCGCGGCTCGCGCGGCGGCGCAAACACCGACGCCAACCGTCGCCTTGCGATGCTGTGGGGCGACGGCGACACCGTAGCCGATCCGGTCGGAACCACCTATTCCCGGTCGAACCAGATTGAAACGACCGTCCGCGATCAGATCCAGGATCCGGGCAGTCTCTACAATTATTATAAGAAACTGCTGATGGTCCGCCGCGCCAATCCCGAGATTGCCCGCGGCACCTATACCGCGCTTTCCGTTCCCAACAGCAAGGTCGGCGGCTTTGCCTCCTCCTACAACGGCCGCACCGTGCTCGTGCTGCACAACACGACCATCACCTCCAAAACGGTCGACCTGTCCGCCGTCACTGATCTTCCGATCGATACGCTCAAAAACGTGATCGGTCTTGAGGATGCCTCGCTCGACGGCACGACGCTGACCATCGGCGCCCAAACGAGCGTTGTGATCGGAACCAAGTAACGGAATCAAACGGAATGCAAAAATCCCGCAGAAAATTCTGCGGGATTTTATCATTCGCTGCAAAAAACCGTTATTCCTCTTCGTCGTCTTCGCCGTCGGCCATGTCCTCGAAAATCTCCATGAACTCGTTGAATACCTCGTTCAGCAGAATCTCGTTCTCGATCGGAGCGAGGATCTCGCCTTCGCCGTCCTTGACGATCTCCAAAATCACGACTTCATCGTCCGCAACGCCCTCGACCTGCTCAATCGGGAACATTGCTGCAAACTTGCGGTTCTCATAGTCGAAGGTGCAGACCAAATCGAAGTCCGCCTCGACACCGTTTTCATCGGTCAATGTGATGATACTGTTGTTTTCTTCCATAGAATTGCCTTTCTCTGTCATACGGCCGGATCGGCTCCGGCCCTGTGCATTCAACCGTTCGGATGACTTTCCATATACCCCTGCAGGATCACGACGGCAGCGAGCTTATCGATCACCTTTTTCTGTTTGCCGCGTGAGACGTCCGCATCCAGCAGCACACGCCGCGCGGTCAGCGTCGTTAAGCGCTCGTCAAAAAAGACGATCTCGCCGTCCCATTCCTTGCGGATCGCATCGGCAAACTTCTGTACCTTTTCGCCCTGCTCGCCGACCGTCCCGTTCATATTCATCGGAAGCCCCAGCAAAAGGCGGCACGGCGCATACTGTGCCACAAGGCCAAGGATATGCGCAACGTCCTTTTTCGTGCTCTCGGTGCGCCAATAGGTTTCCACGCCCTGTGCCGTAATCCCGAGGGCATCCGAAACCGCGACGCCGATCCTGCGATCGCCGACGTCCAAACAAAGGGTTCTCATTCGTGATGCTCGACGTAGAAGCGGACCAGCTCCTCTAAGAGATCGTCCCGCTCCATGCGCAGTACGAGGTAGCGCGCATTGTTGTGACTCGTGATGTATGTCGGATCGCCCGAGAGCAGATAGCCGACGACCTGATTGACGGGGTCATAGCCCTTTTCCCGCATCGCGTGATACACGGTCATCAGCACGTCTTCGGGCGTGTGAACATCCTTTGCAACGCGAAACCGTCTTGTGGTATCCATGTTATTTTCCATAGCACATACCTCCGTAAATTCAGTATACCCCATTTGCTTTTATTTTTCAAGCATTGCACGCATTTTTCCTTTCCGACATACGATAAAGAAAAAAAGAATCGGAGGGTTTCTATGAAAAAACTGGCCATTCTGCTCTGCACCATGCTTCTGCTGACCGCCGTCGCGTGTACGGCGCCCCAAAGCAGCGGTACCGTTCTCAGATTGCATGAGGTCACCCGTTCGGTGTTCTATGCGCCGCAATACGTTGCCGATGCGCTCGGCTTCTTTGCCGACGAAGGACTGACCGTCGAAATCACTACCTCCGGCGGCAGCGAAAAGGCAATGACCGCGCTGCTTGCCGGGGAAGCCGATCTGTGTCTGGCCGGGCCGGAGACCGGCGTCTACATCATGGGCGAAGGCAAGGCCGAACATCCCGTGATCGTCGGACAGCTGACCAAGCGCGACGGATCGTTTTTGATCGCCCGCACGCCGACCGACGCATTCTCCTGGGAGGATCTGACCGGAAAATCCATCATCGGCGGCAGAGCCGGCGGAATGCCGATTATGACGCTGCGCTATGTGATGGCACAGCACGGCCTGGTCGACGGCAAGAACTGCAC
>JAUMVL010000006.1:0-3490 GCA_030530185.1 Clostridia bacterium
TAATACTTTGTATCGGCTTTTTTGCTACTCTCCAACAACTTTTTAACAATTTTCCAACAGGTTGAAAGTGTATTTTCAACTACTTCGGCAATCTTACAAAACAAATCCCCCAAGCGTTTTCTTTCCAACATTTTATATGCGGAAAACATTTGGGGGTGTCTTTTAATACTTCTTGCGTATCTTATCCATATAAGCGGTGAATTTTTCTACTGTTTCCGCGTCGCCCAACAGCTCCGCCCCTGTGCCAAAGCCAAGAAGCCAGCCGAAAAACTGCGGACTAATCCGCACCTCTGTAGAAATAATGAAGTGGTGTGCGTCCTCGTTGGTGTAAACAGCACTTTTGCCGAAGCGTTCATATACCGCATTCAATAACGAGCGGATAAAGCGGATTTTAACGCGTCTGCGTTCTCCGTCATACATTCCGAACACCTGACGCACATATTCTTTCGCGTTGAATGCCAAAAACGCTTCTTTTCCTTCTCTTGGTTCGTTTCCCATTCGGATGTCGCCGATGCGGTCAACGCGGAACGATTGGATTTTTTGCCCTTTGTCTGTGAATGCCAGCAGATAATAATTTCCCTCAAATATGATAAGCTGATAGGGGCTGACAACAAATCTTTCCCCTTTTCTTCTCTCCACCTGTTCGCCGTTCAGAGTATAACTAAGATACTTGAAGTTCACCTTTTGCGGTGTAGAACCCTCTTTTGGGTTGTTCTCCATCGCCATATTCAGCGTTCGGATGTTCGCTAAGACTTTTTTGTTGTTTGTCCGCACGCGGTCAGTTAATAAGGCATCGTGCTGTATTCTCTCCGCCTGATACTTGCTCACAAAACCACAAACAAATTTCGCCAGCTCGTCGGAATCGCCTTGGGTCAGAAATTTCGTGGTATAAATGCTTTCCGCCAAAAGCTGTATCTGCTCCACAGAATAATCCTTCGGCTGGATATAGAACCCCTTTTTCGTTTCGTCATACAGAATGATTTTTTCTTTCCCGAAAGTATCCTTTTCGATGGCTTCCACCGCGTCATCAATGGTTTTATCACGATGGCGTAACAACCAATGAACCACGTTTATCGCCTTTATATCCTGATAGATGCTGTGGCGTTCCCCATCCACACCCCAATCACTCAGCCTTTTCTCCAGTTCTTTTGCCGAAAGAGTATTCTTGTCATCTGTCTCTCTCAGGAGTATTTGGAATATCAAATATGCCTTGAATCGCTGATTTTGTTTTCTGCCACACTCGCTTGATGTTTCACCCTTCTTCGGCATAGCCTTTGCCCTCCTGTGCTGATATTGCTATTGTAGCATAAAAGCCCAAGAGAATGAAGAAAAATCGTATTCTGTGATTGAAAAATTGGAATTGGTATGGTATGATTATTTCGCTACACGAACTTAATACTAATCTTATTTGCAAAGGATGCGTTTTCTGTCTATGGCAAAAACGCAACCTCCAATTTGGCATCCATGCAAATGGGATTAGTCAAAAGTTTGTGTAGCGACAAGCGGAGTTATGCGTTTTTCGGTGTGTAGCTTCCGCTTGGGACTACACACTTTTTTATTTGGGAGGTAACAGAATGTGGGTCATTTATTGTAAATCTGAGAGAACCCCTATCGTCTGGATGGTTATTGGAGGAATCATAATAGTTGCCAGTTTTTTTGCCTTTACTGCAAACGTGGGGGCAGGGCTATGTGTACTATTATTGGGTGTAGCAGTTTTATGCTTAGGATTCTACCTTCAGAATACAACCAAAACTGTTGGTGCAGAAAAATGTATTCGTTATGATGAAAAAACACATGTTTTGTATTTGATAAATAGAAGCTCACTAATTAAATATGTTGTTTCTTTAATAGAAGATAAAGATTATAAGATTTCTTATGAGCCTGAGGCAATCAATTATACTTCGGTTACTGTCGGAGGCGTAACAACTGGTGGAGCATACAAGACAGGGGGATATAATTACATTTCATCAACAGAGAATAACAACTTGTATCGTCTGACATACGGAGAGAAATATATCATTGATAGAATACAACTGGATGACGAACAATACGCGGAAGCCAAGTCATCTTGTATTTCCCAGTATCTAAACAACGAGAAGCAGATAATGGTAAATGTCTATACCAATGCCCCTGTTAATGCTGGGCAGAAAATGCTTCATAATCTAAAAACAACTGGTCATGTTGGAAACGAGTTTAAGGGCTATCCGACTTATGAAAAAGCAAGTGCTATCCTAAGTTGGATTTGTGGTGAATAAAGATTGTATTTGCATAAAGCAGGGGTTCGTCCCCTGCTTTTTTCATATCAGCCTCGCGTGCCCCGCAATCGCCTGTTCTATCCGCTTCGGCTCTATGCCAATGTATCGCTGGGTAATGGCTGAGCTACTATGTTGTAAGAGCCGTTGGACAAGGGCTATATCGTAACCGCTATCCTTGTAAATCTCCGTCGCATACCACTTGCGGAAGCTGTGGGTGCTGATACCCTCATAGCCAAGGTAATCGCATACAATCGCAAGCTGTTTCTGTATCGCACGCTCTGTGATAGGAAAAATGCGGTCGGTGCGGGGGATGCGGTTTCTGAGGCAATAGTTTTCCAAATACTGTTGGATGACAAGCGGGACAGTAAAAACACGCTCTTTGCCTGTTTTCTGCTCTGTGATGGCAAGGCGGTATCTATCGCCGTCCTTCACAATGTCACAAAGCCTCAGGCGTAAAATATCGCTGATTCGCAAGCCAAGGTTCCCTTCCAAGACAAGGGCGGTCGCCACACGCTCATTGGGGCGGAAGCCTGTAAAGCCTTGTTTCATCGTTTCTATGATTTCGGTGTATTGCTCTGTGGTCAAAGCTGTGGTTTTCTTATTCATCGTTTTTTCTCCCAAAGTTCGTAAAAGAAAGGCGTAAAGTTCGGAAATCTGCGGTCGGCGGTCAAGGGTGCGGAAAAGACTGGGGTTTGGTGTTCGTATAATGGGCATTATACGAACACCTATCGCCAAGATGCTTACGCCACCGCAAGCATCTGTTCGTCGCAATCCATACAGGCAATGCGGACTTCCCTTGTCGCTCTGATGCTCATTCCGCAACAGGGGCAAACATATTTGCGGGTGGAGCATTTCTTCGGCGTGGTGAAGGGTGCTCCGCTGTGCGGTCCTGTGCCTGTTATCTGAAATCCGCTTTCTTCGTTGCGGTTCAAAAGAATGTCGGTCAAGCCATTTTCAATGACGAAATCCAACAGGGCTTCAGTGGGATAGGTGTGGCTCCATCCGTAGCGGTCGCTGTGCTCTACCGCCAAACCGCGTTTCTCCGCCTCCGCCTTGAATTTACGGTTGTGGTAGGTGTTCCCTCTGCTACAATCCTGAACACCGCGTTCATAGTTGTAATAATGAACCATTTCGTGAAGCAAGGTCGCCACCACATTTTCAATGGGTCGGCTCAGCGTTCCCGCACCAATGTTGATTTCGTACGTTCCGCCGATCTTGCTCACCCAAGTATCTTC
>JAUMVL010000006.1:3500-17095 GCA_030530185.1 Clostridia bacterium
CCCGCAAAGAAAAGTGTCCATAAGACTTGGGCGTGCTCTGAATAGTGATGGTGGGTCTTGAAAGTGCATTTTCAAAGCATCGTGCGTTCAGAAGGTCAAAGATTTTGTTCAGATACCCAGCGACGCGGTTATAGCTTGTCAGTTCTTTCATTCTCTTGGCTCCTTGTCTTGATTTTTGAGAGAGGGCAAGCTATAATCTTTCTTGCCCTCTCCTGTTGGATTGGGGTGGAAGCTCTTTGCCTGTGGCTTTGGTCGGCGTTCAGGCAAGGGGCTTTTCTTACGCGGTGATGGTGAAGCGACGGCTTGCGGATTGCTTGGTGAACGCCTTGTAGAGGTCGCCATACACCTTCTTGAAGGAAGTGCTGTCAAAGCGGTTGGTGAGCACCGAAGTCCAGCGGACGATGTATTGCCCCGCTACCATTTCTTCTGTCTCACGCTCCAGCATTTCCGCCTTGATTTCGTCGCGGAGAGCTTCGGCTTCCGCCTGTGCGTCGGCAATCATCTGCTCCCATTCGTTCAGGGCTTCAATCTTTGCTACCATTTCGTTCTTACTCATTGTTGTATCTCCTTTAAGCTTTTTATTTGAGGCTTTACAAGTGGTGGGTGGCTCCTCCGCGTCTAGCAACTCTCAAGCATCCCAATCTCCGCTATCCTGTCCCACTCTTGTCTTGTCCTGTTTGAACCTTGACTTGCTTAGCTCTCTTAACTGTCTTTATTATAGCACTAAAATCTGGTGCTGTCAATACTTTTTTCACTAAAATTTAGTGCTTTTTTGAAAAATAACACTTGATTTTAGTGCCGTCTTGTGTTATACTATGGATGATGGAAAAGGAGGCGTTTATAATGGCATTACGATATAAGACAGATATTCTGAAAGCCCTGAAAGAAAAGGGTTATTCATCAACGCGAATGCGTGAAGAAAAGCTGATGGGGCAATCCTATCTACAACAGCTTCGGCGTGGCGAAATGGTATCGTGGAAAACGATAGACTTGCTTTGCCGTTTATTAGAGTGTCAGGTTGGCGACCTGATTGAATATGTTGCGGATGACGAACCAACAGAGGAACAGTAAAAGCATCGGCATCGTGTTTGGCAAAACGGCACACGCTTCGTTTGCCTGTGTGTAATAGGAATATTTGCGGGGTGTGTTTATGATGCTCACCGCCGACGAAACGATTGGCGGACGATAGGCATTGTAGCTCACGCCATGCGAAAGATCCAGCGGCGGGCGGCACCTAAAGCTGGGGGTAGTTTACAGGAAAAGCAAGCGTGCAAGTGCCTTTGGCGCTTTGGCGTGGCTTACAAAATCCCTAAACCGCATTTTTCCCAAACAAGGTGGGTGCGACAGATAACGAAAAAAGAGGACGAAACACTTTGCGTGCTTCGTCCTCTGTCATTCCCAGTCTTTCAGTATATCGTCTAAGGCTTGGTCAAGTGCGGTTTTCAGTGATTTCTATAAAACCGCCATAATCACCGCCTCCAACTGTCCATCTTTTTTCTTCTTTGGCTTGTCTTTCATTTCTTTACCTCCACAATAGTTTTAATGGTATAGGTATCAGGTTCGCTGTCGGCGTTCTGTTCGTCGCGTGCCTTTTGGCGTAGTGCCGACAGAATATCCTCAGGCTTGTAGCCCTGTAAATACATAAATTTGTTGTAATCAGGAATTGTTTGAATCATCTTTTTTGCCTCTCTTTCTATGGTTTTGAGCGTTATCGCGGAGGGTCAGCCATCGTAAATTATCCGCGTGATTGTTGCTTGTGTCGTGGTCAATATGGTCAACCGTCGTTGCGTTCTCAGGGTCAGGGTTAGGGCAAAATGCCTCTGCCACCAATCGGCTCACAAGGAAATGACGCGATACGCCATCCTTACAGAGTGCCACACGCCAATAGCCTTTGTTGTTCACAAACGCTTTTAGGAGGCGTGGTTTCAGGTGTTTCAGGCTCTTGATGCGTCCTTGGTTGCTGACAAGATACTTGCCCTTATATCCTTCTATCGGCTTCCACTATTCGTGCGGAAGGTCTGGTATGGATGTAATCAAAATGGGAATCACCATCTTTCTTAGAAAAGTAAGAAGGACGCTTTTTCGCGTCCCTCTCCACTATTGTTTGAGAAATGTGATAATACGATTAACCAAGTTTGACAAAAAATAACCCCCAAGGTATTACATCCAAGATTCTATGTTCGTAATACCTTTGGGGGTGTGCGGTCTTTCAGAAAATAAACTGATGACTGCGGGCTTCTTCCTCCGCCTTTTGTTTCGCCTCATACTCTGCCGACGCACCAAACGCAAGCTCCTGTGCCAGCTCATACACTTCAAACAGTTCAGGATGGGCGATACTGTCGCCAAACGCACCGAAGGTGAAGCATTTACAGTAATAATAACAGCATTGATAATCCGCCCACAGACGCTTGTAAGTTTCTTTCCACGCTTCTGCTTTTGCTTGTGCTTGTGCTTTCGTGAAGCCTGAATACTTCATAGAATCCAAAGCAAGCTGGTATTCCTCAGAAAATATCTCGCTTCTCTGCTGGAAATAATCATACATTTCATTTGGCTCACTTGCCGAAAGCGGATAGCGGATTTTCTTGTGGTCGATTATGATGGTTTTCCACGCAACGCTTTCACCGCTGACAGCAATAATGCCTTTTTCTATAAGGTGGCGACACCAATTACTTAGGGTTCGAGCATCCACGCACTCGCCATACCGCTTGTAATATGCTTTCGCTCTTTCCTCCCAAGGCATCGACGCGAAGCCCTCTATGTCTGTAAAGGCGGAAATAAAGCACCCAAACTGTAAGGCATCCACCTGTATATCCATACCGAAGCAACGATAGACGATTTCCGCCAAACGCTCTTTTGGCGTTTCAGGCTTGTAGGTAATAGTAACCGCTGGTGTGGTGTATTCATAGCGATAGCCCCACTTGGATAGCTTGTTTTCCACATTTCGCTTGAAGTGCTTGCTATCGTTCAGATTCACAGAGAGGGCTTCGGCAATCTCAGCCCTTGTGTATGTTCGTAATTCTAACTGATTCATAATGTGCTCCTTCTGGAAAGCCTTGTTTCCTCCATCCCCCAAGGGTTTTCATATCATCCTTATATTCTCAGGAAAACCTTTGGGGGAGAGAGGAAGAAAGAGAGGGAAACTTCCTCACGCCACATCGTTAATGCTAACGACTGCGTTTTCTCCGCCGATCTGCGTCCGACGCTCAATCAGCTTGCCGATTTCCTTCACCTCAGGGTAGTTTTTAAGAAACCAGCTTTTTATTCTTGGGTAAACATGCCCCTTGGAGATACCTTCCATATCAACCAGAAGTGTTTCGAATTTATCCAGCATCAGGGAAACATATTCCGCTTCTTCGTTTCGTCTGATGTAGTCCCGCATCCAGTCATAGTCCATTCCCTTATAGCGGTTTTGTCCTTCCTTCTTCTTAATTTCACGACGCTCCACAGTATAATTGGGATAAGCTTTACGAACCTCTTGGAGCTGGTTGTATTCAGCGGAACCAACGATTTCCGCATTCTTCGCAAAGGTTCTGTCCATCACAATACGCGTATTAGCGTGGTCAAGGCGAGCATAATTTTTCATAATATTCATCCTCCTATCATTATTCTTTACGCTGCCAGCAGGGCATCACGCAAGGTATTGTATTTCTTGATTTCAGGGAAGTTCTCTACGAACCAATCCTTTACCTCCGCAAAGGAAGCGGGAGCAAGACCCTCAATTTTGGCAGTTTTGAGGCTGTAATCATCCAGCTTGTTTTCATCGTGCTTTTCATCATGCTTTTTGATGTAAAGCTCCATAAACTGGTATGTCAAAGTATTCACGATGTTGATTGTCTTCTTCGTGGTCTTGATTTCAATGCGGTAGTTGGGATAGTCCCTACGAACCTGCTGGAGCATATTGTATTCGGCAGACCCAACAATGCGTGAAGCTTTGGCAAACTTCTTGGTCATAACGATTGCCTTTTTCTTGCTGTCGGTGGTGAGGTTCAGGGAAGCGGTGGTGGTAGTGTTGTTATTCATAATCTTTACCTTTCTGGCGTCGGTCGCCACCCATTATTTTTGTTTTCTGAGGTTTTTGTTTTCCTCATTTCTTGTCTGTATTATAGCAGATAAATAGAAAATACATGGCATTTTTTCGTGCCATGTTGTTACGGATACAAATTTTTTCAGATGTTGTTTTGGCTGTTGGCTGGTATGGTGTATTCAGGGTGTTTGGAAACTGTGAGAAGTTGATGGGAAGCTGTCGAAAAGTAGTGAAAAATCTGAAATAAAGCCCAATAAATCTTGTTTTTTTATGCTTGGTAGGCTTAGGCGTTGACTGTTTATTTTGATTCTGCTACTATATGCCCATACCCAATCAATGAGAGAGATTCAAGGCTATGAAGAAAGCAACCAACGCTTTGAACGCGAGAGCGTTCAAAGCATCGAAAACCTAAACGGCCTGTTCGGCTACAACATCTACGGCAAGAACGACAAGCCCACCAACGGCGAATTCATCGCCCTCGTCGCGGACAAGCTCCTGATGGAGGAGCAGAGCCGCAAAGCCGTGTAACGCTCATCGAAACCGGCGCACAGCCGTTTTCATATAAGCTTGCAGGAGAAGCCCCGTCTCCTTGCAGGAATGCCCCAACCTCATAATCCGTGGAAAGTCGCCGCGTAAAATACCGCACAGGGATTACGCAGCGGCTTTTCACGTTTTGGGATTTTAACGGGCAGGATATTGCGATTGATGTGCGACTTATGGTATAATTATTTCAATCGGCATGTTTTCGGACGGAAGCGAAAACAATACGAACGGACCGACCTGCGGGAAAAGGAGAGACTTTCATGTTGAAAAGTCATGAAAAATTTCATTCTTCAAATGGGAAACGGCAGATTCTGGTTGCAGATGACGAGTGGATCAATCGCGAGATTCTGGGCGGGATTCTGAAAAATGATTATGAGATCCTGTATGCCGCGGACGGTCAGGAGACGCTGGAGTGCATTCGATCGTACCAGACGACACTGTCACTGATTTTGCTCGACCTGATGATGCCGGGAATCAGCGGCATGGAGGTTTTGCGGCAGGTGAAAGAGGATCCGGCGCTTTCGCGGATCCCGATTATCGTGATGACATCCGATCAGAATGCAGAGATTGAGAGCCTGACGATCGGCGCGATCGATTTTATTCCCAAACCGTATCCGCAGCCGGGGGTAATTCTTGCCCGTGTGCTGCGCACGATCGAGCTCAGCGAGGATCGGCAGATCATTCAGTCGACCGAGCGCGATCCGTTGACGGGGCTGTACAATCGCGAATATTTTTATCGCTATGCAGAGCAGTTCGATCAGCATCATAAGGACATGCCGATGGATTGCATTGTCGTGGATGTGAATCATTTTCATATGATCAATGAACGATTCGGGACCGCATACGGCGACGAGGTGCTGCGGCGCATCGGCGAGAAGGTTCGCGAGATGGTCAGCGATACCGGCGGTATCGTCTGCCGCAGGGAGGCCGATACATTTTTGGTCTATTGTCCGCACGGCAAGAACTATAAGGCGATCTTAGATAGTGCCGCGATCGGGCTTGCGGGCGATACATCGGTCAACAATCGCGTGCGTCTGCGCATGGGGGTGTATGAGAATGCGGATAAATCACTGGATATCGAACGCCGCTTTGATCGCGCCAAGAGCGCAGCGGACACGGTGCGCAACAGCTTTACCAAAACGATCAGTTTTTATGATGAGACGCTGCATCAGCGTGAGCTTTATGCCGAACAGTTGATCGAGGATTTTCACAGCGCGATCGAGCAACGGCAGTTCGCGGTTTACTATCAGCCGAAGTTCGACGTTCGGCCGGAGATTCCGGTATTGGCGAGCGCGGAAGCGCTTGTGCGGTGGAAGCATCCGCGGTTCGGAATGATCAGCCCGGGCGTTTTCATTCCGCTGTTTGAGGAAAACGGGCTGATTCAGGAACTGGATTATTATGTTTGGCGGACTGCCGCGGCACAGATTCGGGATTGGAAGGACCGACTGGGCCTTTCGGTGCCCGTTTCGGTCAACGTATCGCGAATTGACATGTACGATCCGAATCTGATCGACACGCTGAAGGCGATTTTAGAGGAGAACGGGCTCAGCTCCAGCGACATTCTGCTGGAGATCACCGAATCCGCTTACACACAGGATTCCGAGCAGATTATCGAGATAGTGAATCGTTTGCGGATGCTCGGATTCCGGATCGAGATGGACGATTTCGGCACGGGCTACTCCTCCTTAAATATGATTTCAACCCTGCCGATCGATGCGTTGAAGCTCGACATGCAGTTTATTCGCAATGCATTCTCCGATCGCAAGGATACGCGCCTTTTGGAGGTCATCCTCGACATCGCGGATTATCTTGCGGTGCCGGTTATCGCTGAGGGTGTTGAGACGGAGGAGCAGCTCAACGCGTTGAAGACCATGGGATGCGACCTTGTGCAGGGCTACTACTTCTCACGCCCGGTCCCGTCCGAGGAGTATGAACAGTTTATCGAGCAGCGCAAGCGGATGCTGCTGACGGAACTGAAGCCGGACGCTCGACCGAGCCGGATGCGGGAGCAGGGCTTTGGAAAGATTGCCTATGCGCTGTCCCGGGGATTTGAAAGCATCTACTATGTGGATATCGAAACCAACCACTACGTCGAGTTCGGTGCAGACGGTCGGTATGAGAATTTACAGATCGAGCGCAGCGGCGCGGATTTCTTCGCCGACACGCAGCAGAATCTGATGCGTGTTGTTTACGGGGCGGATCAGCAGCGCGTTGCGCTGTCGCTGCAGAAGGAAACGCTGCTTTCACAGCTGATCGGGACGCAGCCGTTTATAATGACGTATCGGCTGTTGATCGACGGGAAACCGATGTATTATTCGCTCAAGGCAGTTAAGGCGAGCACGCACGACGATCATCACATTGTGATCGGCGTCAGCAACGTGGATCAGCAGGCACGTCAAACACAGGCCGAGCCAATCCGCAATCCGCTTGATTTCGGCAGCCTTGCGCAGTCGCTGTCGGCAGACCTCGAAAGCCTTTACTATGTGGATATCGAGACCGGGAATTATATGGAATTCACCGCGCATGGCCCGTATGAACAGCTCGAGCTGCAGTTGGACGGCAAGGATTTCTTTGGCGATTGCCAGCAAAACATCCCGAAGGTTATTTACTCCGAGGATCGGCTGCATGTTTCGGAAGCGCTGAGCCGGGAGAAGCTCTTAATGACGTTGCAAACACAGCGTATTTGCGCATTGATCTACCGTCTCGTAATTGCTGACAAGCCGGTTTATTACCGGCTGAAGGCCGCGTATGCCGAGGGCACGGACAATCGACATCTGGTAATCGGCGTCTGCAACATCGACGGACAGATCACTGCTGAACAGCATCCCGAATCGCTGCGCCGGAACAACCTGATGTTTGAGCAGATCGCACAGGCGCTGTTGCAGGATTATTTCAGCATCTACTATGTGGATCTCAAAACCGACCGATTCATCGAGTACAGTTCACAGGGTGCGTTCCATTCACTGAATTTGGAAACGAACGGGGAGGATTTTTTCGAACTCAGTCGGAATAATATCCGTCGCGTCGGTCATCCGGAGGATCTGGAGAATTTCCTGGCTGCGTTTACAAAGGAAAACATTCTGAACGTGATGCAATCGCGCGGAGTGTTCACGCTGACGTATCGTCTGATGCTGGAAAACGGACCGACCTATGTGCATTTGAAGGCGACACCGATGGAGGATGATCATATCGTCATCGGGGTCAGCAATGTCGATGCACAGATGAGGAGAGAGCAGGAGCTCAACAAAGCGAGGCAGCTTGCCAATCGCGATGCATTGACCGGCGTGAAGAGCAAGTATGCGTTCACCGAGGCCGAGAAGCAGTGGAACGAGCGGATCGCCGCCGGTGATGCGATCGGGATAGGAATTGCGGTCTGCGATGTCAACGGATTGAAGCAGATCAACGACACGCTCGGACACAAGGCCGGGGACAGCTACCTCAAAGCAGCCTGCCGGATGATCTGTGAGATTTTCCGACACAGTCCGGTATACCGGGTCGGAGGCGATGAATTTGTTATCATTTTGACCGGCAGGGATTACGAAAACCGGGAAAACCTGTTGGCCCGGTTTGATGAACTGAATCGCGGCAATCCGGACAATATTTCGATCGCGTGCGGAATTGCCGAGCGCATACCGGAACAGGACAAAACAATCGAGTCCATATTCGAACGGGCGGATGCACGCATGTATGAAAACAAAAAGAACCTAAAAGGCGACGATTGATACGTTTTAAAAAAATGGGAGCGGCTCGGGGCGGACTCCGTAAAGAAGCTGTTTTGAGGCGGTAATTACCGGCTCAAAAGGAGATGAAACCGGCGCGACCAATGGTGGTCGTGCCGGTTTTTTCTGATTTGTTTGAATTTTGGGGTGCAAAATCCGATGCTCGTTATAACTGCAGACAATAAAAGAGCGGCCCGACAAACATGAAGCTACAGCAATAATGACGCCCAGACTGTTATAAGCGCATCATAAACGCCATGTGCAATTATGAGAGATAGTGTTGAACATCTTTTTATTTTTAACCGAAACAAGCAAAACAAGGCTCCTAACAGTCCTGTTAGTATCATCTGCACAAAATTTCCGCTAAGAATGTGAAATAGTCCGAACATAACTGATGATATAACAACGGCAAACCAATCCTTCTGAACAATTTGCTTTGCCTTAGTATATATAAGGCCTCGGAAAACAAATTCCTCAACCGCTCCAACAGCAAGTATGCAATAAACAAATTCAAATATGAATTTCCACAAGTATTCATATCTTTTACCGCTATCCACATAACTGCCAAATCCAACTAAATGGGGTATCAGCGTAAGTATCAAAGACATTGCGATACCCAGGACTGCACCGATAGCAAGCTGAGCACCCATTTTATCCTTCTCAAATCCGTAATCAAGTAATCTGTCCTTAGAAACAAACATGACAATCATTGGAACAAGGGCTATCAACCAATATGTGGCAATTACTGATACCATTCTCGTCGCAAGCGGCAGTTTCATTATAACGTAATGAATTAATGCGTTGACGCCAAGTAGTCCTGCTATGCACCCTGCATAAGATATTAATAAACTAATAAGTGCGTTTCTATTGTTTGCTTGTTCCATCAATAATTCTCCTAAGTGATTATAAATATCGATCAATAGCCTATTGGACAAATCCCAATTTGTTTCGGTCATTGAACCTTTGCTGACTATCGCGGTCAATTATCTCCTGGTCAAACGGGAAGGAGGCACTTCCTTACGAAGTGTCTCCCTCAGTGAGCCGCTCCGTTTCATATTTGATCAAAAAACGTTTTCAATCATAAAGTTCGCGGGACCGTATTTTTGACTGTCCGGCACCGGTTCATCGGAGCCGAGCTCATAGGTACGAACGGACAGGGAGCGGGTTACGGGATCAATCAAAAGCTCGCGGTAAAGCAGTTCGCCATCCTGATTGTCAAGCAACAGCGTGTATACAGTACGGTCGGGTTTGCCATCACCGGTATCATCGTAGGTGTGCTCTGCCGTAAAGAAACCACGGTGCACATGTCCGCAGAGCACGAGTCGAATATTCGGATACTTTGCGACAAGCTCGGTTTCCAGATAAGCGGCATAGCCGAGAAAACGGTCCGGTTCAATCAGATACGCGTGTGTAACAACGATGCAGGGAATATCCGCATGTGCGCGCATAATCTCATCGATCCATGATTGCTCATCGGGTGTTTTGTCCATACCCCAGCCAATGCCGAGCAGCATCAAATCCATACCGTCCTCATGGAAGATTGTGTAGAGCATTTTCCCGCCGTCGTATTTCTGATCCTCCGGGAAAACGTCCAAAAACGTCTGACGCAGATAGCCGTCGTAGCTTGGAATACTGACCCCGAGGTCATGGTTGCCTGCAACGGGGAAAAATACCAAATCGTCACGGAACGCGTCAAGACAGCAGTTAAAATTCTCCCATTGCCATTGTTTCCAACCGTTATCGACGATATCGCCCGAATGAATGACACCGATCAGGTGATCTGCCTCCGTGCGCGACGAAATCCATTCGCCAAGCGCAGCAAGCTTTTTCGGATAGAAATAGGAAAGCTCCTGCGTATCCGGAATCCATACGAACCCGAACGGCTCAGGAACCGATGTCGCTTCCGGCGAGGGAGAAGGCGTTGGCACTTCCGCTGGTGTGGGAGTCGGCACAGGGGATGGCGTGAATGAATCAGTCGGGATGGCCGTGGGGGATAGAGTCAAATGCGACGTAGGAATGTCGGACGCGACGGAGGATTCAACCTCCTGCGGAGAGGGTTTTCCCCAGCAGCCGAACAACAGCAGAAATGCCATCAGCAGGTATAATATGGACTTGCGAGCCATGCGGTACTCCGTTTCATTTGCAGTATAGCACAGTATATCATAAGGGAGACAACCGATGCAATATTGGGCGAAAATGATTCTTTGAGAGAAGCAAGGAATCAGACATGATGCCGGTGGGCGGGCTTGCGCCAGATGTATTTTCCGAGCACCTCAACGACCATAAAGCCGATCACGATGCCGAAGCAGATCAACAAAAGATCGCTGCCCTTCTGAAGGGCGAGGGAACGATCGTTTGTTACAAAGCCGTACATCATATAATACAGCGTTGCGCCGGGGATCAACGGAATGGCCGAAACCGTCTGAAAGATAGTTGCAGGTGCCTTGTTGACGCGCGCCATCACCTGCGCAAACAGGGCGGAGGTTGCGGATGCAAGCATCGTTGCAGTAAATACGCTGGGATAGAAGCGAAATACGAGCAAATATATGCCCCAGGTCAGGACTGCGCCAAGCGCACAGTACAGAATCTGAATACCGCGTACATGAAACCAAAGAGCGAAGCCGATTCCGGAAATGATGCAGGAAAGCAGACTTAAAACGACGTTTGGATTCAAAATCATCATCTCAGGAGTGCCCCAGTCCTTCAAAAGCAGCAGCGGCAGGGCAATGCCCATTGCGATGCCGACCGCGCCCGTAAACGAGACGGAAATGTTCATGACACCCGAAAGTGTATCGAGGTGTACAAGATCGCGCACGCCGTTTGTCGCACCGAGACCGCTGATCAACAGCATGACGACGCCGATCGTGATATAGCCCGTGTGATGACCGAAGCCGAACCGCACCGAAAGCAGAATGAACAGCTCGGCCAAAAAGGCGCTGATGAAGTTCAGAATCATCGGGTTCGACTCTCTCCGCCCGAGCCACCGGACAAAGAACGTGACAAGCAACGAGGCACAGAGCGCAACAAGCGCATCCCAAAAATCACAGTTGAAGAACACACCGAACCCTGCGCCGGCAAACGCTCCCGCAAGGTAGTTCAGCCATGCAGGTTCGCTCGGAATGTCTAAAACTGCTTTCAGACGCTTAGAAAGCTCCGCTTCATCGGGGGTATCGGTGCAGGTATGGCGGGATAAATCGTTCAGTCGGTCCAGCTGATGAAAGTGAACGCCGGCGTTTCGGACGTGTCGGATCTGCGTATGCCGCTCGCCGTCCGGCGCCGTCACCGTCGCCTGAATGTTGCTCGGAACAACCCAGATGTTACAATCCGTAAACCGATAGCTGTCGCAAAGCCGATAGAGACTATCCTCCACACGATGCGTTTCCGCACCGCTCTGAATCATCGCCGCACCGATGTCAAGGATCAGACCGAGAATCTTTGCTCCGTCCATGCCGCTGCTCCCTTCCGCATGTTTTTTCGAAAACCAGTATAATGCCGTGCGTGCCAAATTGCAAGCATTCCGTTCCGCAAAGAATCGGCTTTCGAACCCCGAGACAGCAAACGACTGCACAAAAAGTATATTTTTCATTTTCATGCTTGCCTACTTGTATTATGGCGAAATCTTCTGTAAAATGTGTGTAAGCTCACAGCTTGATCATCATTTACGGGAGGAAAATCAAACAGTATGATCCGGTATCAGCAGCAGGGCATGCGATGGGTAAACGGGGCACCGCAGGCGGCCGAGCGTGTGGATGTCGCAGCGCGGAATGGGACGATTGCGTATCAGATTATGAATGCGCACAGGGATGCATCCGAGGATGGACTGTTCCATATTCGATTTGATGCGCTCGCTTCACATGATATTACCTATGTCGGGATTATTCAGACCGCACGTGCAAGCGGATTGAAGGAATTTCCGGTTCCGTATGCGATGACGAACTGCCACAACAGCCTTTGTGCCGTCGGCGGAACGATCAACGAGGACGACCATGTATTCGGCCTTTCCGCGGCACGGAAATACGGCGGTATCTATGTACCGGCCAATGAGAGCGTCATCCATTCCTATGCGCGCGAGGAGCTCGCCGCATGCGGGAATATGATCCTCGGCTCGGACAGCCACACCCGTTACGGTGCGCTCGGCACGATGGGCGTTGGCGAAGGCGGCCCAGAGCTGGTTAAGCAGCTGCTGAAAAACACCTATGATATTAAGCCGCCGGAGGTCGTGCTCTGCTACGTCACCGGCAAGCCGAAGAAGGGCATCGGTCCGCATGACGTTGCACTTGCGCTCGTCAAAGAGACGTTTGCAAAAGGTTGTGTGAAAAACAAGGTGCTCGAGTTCGCCGGACCGGGTCTCCAATACTTGCCGTACGATTTCCGCAGCGGCATTGACGTCATGACAACCGAGACGACCTGCCTGTCCTCGATCTGGGCGACAGACGAGGAGATTGCCAAGTACTATAGGATCCATGGTCGTCCCGAGGCATACCGCAAACTCGAGCCCAAAGAGGGGGCATACTACGATGCGTTCCTGACGATTGAGCTGGACAAGATGGAGTCCATGATTGCGTTGCCGTTCCATCCGTCGAACGCGTATACGATTCACGAATTCAACGAGCGCGCAGAGGAGCTGCTGGCTGCTGTTGAAGAGGAAGCAAAAAAGAAGTTCCCCAAGGCGCATCTTGATCTGCGCTCCAAAATCACGGCAAAGGGCGTTCAGGCCGATCAGGGCGTGATCGCCGGCTGCTCCGGCGGTCTGTATGACAACATCGTCGAAGCCGCGGACATCTTGCGGGATGGAAGCACCGGAAACGGCTATTTCGTGCTGGATGTCTATCCGACGAGCGTCCCGACAAGTCTGGAACTGACGCGCACCGGCAAGACCGAGGCGCTGCTGGAAGCGGGCGCGGTCATCAAGCCGTCGTTCTGCGGCCCGTGCTTCGGTGCAGGCGATGTTCCGGCAAACAACGGACTGTCGCTGCGCCATACGACGCGAAACTTCCCGAATCGCGAAGGCAGCAAGCCGGGTGAGGGACAGATCAGCACGGTCGCGCTGATGGATGCACGGTCGATCGCCGCAACGGCAAAAAACGGCGGCATCATCACGGCGGCGACGGATATCGCATACGAGACCGAGCATCTGACCTATCATTTCGATCGTACGGTATATCAGAAGCGCTGTTACTATGGATTCGGCCATCCGCATCCCGAAGAGGAACTGATCCTCGGACCGAACATCACCGACTGGCCGAAGATGTATCCGCTGGCCGACAATATGCTGCTCGAGCTTGCGGCAGTCATTCGCGACCCGGTTA
>JAUMVL010000006.1:17105-20505 GCA_030530185.1 Clostridia bacterium
TGAACTGATTCCGTCCGGTGAAACCTCGTCCTATCGCAGCAATCCGCTGCGTCTGTCCGAGTTTGCACTCTCGCGCAGGGTCCCCGAATATGTCGGCCGTTCCAAGGCGGTCGCGAAGCAGGAAGCCGAGCGCAGAGAGGGCAAACTCTCTGAAACGCTTGAGAAGGTGCTCGGCGCGGTCGGGGATGTCGGGGAACTGAAGAACAACACCCAGTTTGGCTCATGTGTATTTGCAAACAAGCCGGGCGACGGCTCTGCGCGTGAGCAGGCGGCCTCGTGTCAGAAGGTGCTCGGCGGCTTTGCGAATATCTGCTATGAATATGCGACGAAGCGTTACCGTTCGAACTGCATCAACTGGGGCATTTTGCCGTTCACGCTCGCGGACGGTACGCCGTTCTCGTATGAGGACGGGGATTTTGTATTCGTGCCGGGCATCCGCCATGCGGTTGAACACGGGATCGAGGAGATTCCGGCAAAGGTCGTTAAGAAGGACGGTACGGTAGAGCCGATCACGCTGTATATCAAGGGACTGACCGAGAATGAAAAGGAAATTCTGCTCGAAGGCTGCTTGATGAACTACTACGCCGCACAGAACAAATAACAAACCGCCTGCAGGGCGTCATGCTTTGCAGGCGAATCCATTGTAAAATCGAAAAAAGGAGCCAGTATGGAAAAGATCAAAATGACGACACCACTCGTCGAGATGGACGGAGACGAAATGACGCGGATCATCTGGAAGATGATTAAGGACGAATTGCTGCTGCCGTTTGTGGATCTGAAAACCGAGTATTACGATCTTGGCTTGCCCAAACGTGACGAAACGAATGACGAGATCACCAAGGCTGCCGGCGAAGCAATCAAAAAGTACGGTGTCGGCGTCAAGTGCGCAACGATCACGCCGAATGCGCAGCGCATGGAAGAGTATCATCTTCACAAAATGTGGAAGAGCCCGAACGGCACGATTCGTGCCATTTTGGACGGCACCGTATTCCGCGCTCCGATCATCATCGACGATATTAAACCCGTCGTCAAGAATTGGGAAAAGCCGATCACGATTGCCCGTCACGCCTACGGCGACCTGTATAAGGGAACCGAGTACCGCGTCCCCGAAAAGGGCAAAGCGGAACTCGTATTCACCGGCGAAAGCGGAGAAACGTTCCGTGAGACCGTGTACGATTTCGAGTGCCCGGGCATTCTGCAGGGCATCTACAACAAGGATACCTCGATCACCTCGTTTGCGCGCGCCTGCTTCCAGTATGCGCTCGATACAAAGCAGGATCTGTGGTTTTCGGCCAAGGACACGATTTCCAAAAAGTACGATATGCGCTTCCGTGATGTGTTCCAAAGCGTTTATGAAAACGAGTTCAAAGAAGCGTTCGATAAGCTCGGGTTGACCTACTTCTACACCTTGATCGACGATGCCGTAGCCCGCGTCATCCGCAGCAAGGGAGGCTTCATCTGGGCGCTCAAAAATTACGACGGAGACGTCATGAGCGACATGGTTTCGACCGCATTCGGCAGCCTTGCAATGATGACCTCGGTGCTGTGCAGTCCGGACGGTAAGTTCGAGTATGAGGCAGCGCACGGGACGGTCACGCGCCATTACTATCGCTATCTGAAGGGCGAGGAGACTTCCACCAACCCGATGGCAACGATCTATGCATGGAGCGGCGCGTTGAGAAAACGCGGCGAGATGGACGGCTTAAACGACCTTGTCGACTTTGCGAACCGCCTCGAAGCGGCCTGCATCAAGACCTTGAACGACGGCATCATGACCAAGGACCTCGTTGGACTCGTCGAGGGTAAGCCGGTGCAGGCGGTCAATACGATCGACTTCATCCGTGCAATTCGCAAGAATCTGGAAAGCGCATAAAGCAAAAATGCAAAAAGAGATTGCAGGGAATGCAATCTCTTTTTTCTTGCGCTTTGGAAGCGGTGCACCTGCGGCAAAACCCGCTGCAACCGACTCCGCACCGGAAGGTACGCAGGCAAACGTCCCTGAGCAAGCTGAAGCAGTTGCGGAAAAGGCTGTCGAACCTACTGCGGCGCCGACCGAGGAGCCGACCGAGGAACCGACACCTGCACCTACGGCGGAACCGGAATACTGGAAGTACGTTCTGCTTCGGGACGAGCTGAAGGAATCGTATGCCACAACAAAGGACGCATGGGATCGGATGATGGAGATCTATGATCCTTCAACCGGTCATTGGATCGGGTTTTATGGTCCGGTTCCTGATGTGGTTTGGGACTGATTCGAAAAACTGAAAAAGCAGGCAGGACTGCCGATTCCAAAAAACTTCCGGTTTTGTCCGGAAGTTTTTTGGAATTCGTATTTGTTGAAAAACCGTATTATAGCTCTGCTTCGTCAATTTCCTGTGGGGCGGTCATGCGTTCATACAGGATGCGATAGCAGGGCTCGTCGTTTTCGAGCACGGCAAGCAGCGCTTTTTTGAGCGCCGGATCATTGAGATATACGGTCACAAGCGGGGAAAAGCGTGTGCGCTCCTGCCGGAGAATGTCGTCAAACACGCTTTCCGTTGCTTCCCCACGATCGACCAGATAGGCAGCGACGGCCACGACATCGGTCATTTGGCGATAAGGGGATGCGTTGCGCACATACGACTCGGGATACCCATCCTTTCCGTCGTACCAGCTGTGATGACCGAACGCAATGTCCGCAAATCGCGCAGTCGATGCGCGGCGGACAAGATCGTCATGGCCCGAGATAGTATGAAGCCGGAACATGCGGTCTTCGAGCTCGAACAGACTGCGCGTATCCATCGTGCGCGACAAGCCCATTTTAATGAGACCGAGATCGTGATACAACCCGCAAGACGAAGCGTAATCCAACAGTGCGTTTCGCTTTTCCGTCGGATCGGCGATCGATGCAAGAAAGTCAATGTCGTCGAAGAATGTCGGATCGTTGTCGAAGATCGTACCGCAATAGATGCGAAGGAGTGCAGCCGTCTGCTCGGACTGCACATAGAGCCGTCCCGAAAAGCGCTGCATCAGTCGGAGCACAATGCTGTGGTACGACGGCACGCCATCCATTTCAAAGTAATCGGAGACGACCTGACGAATCAAATACGACAGGTAGTCGCCGTACTGCTCCACAGGGCATGAAAGCAGGGCGCACATCATTTTGTGATACGCTTTTGCGAGAAATCGAACATGCTCGGGCTTGCTTTGCAGCGATGGGTTGTTCCGCATCAGAATGCCGTAATAGATCGCAAGCTGCGAGTTGGCATACATCCCGGACATGTCATATTCATCAGATTTGGCGCTTTCAATCAGCTTTTGCAGACGATCGAGCGTCGTTTCAAGGTCGACAAATCCGCAGCTGTATTCCATTTCATAGTACGGCCAAAGCCAGCGCACGTTCGGCGTGCCCGCGTGCTCT